>CATXSD010000012.1 GCA_958402075.1 Mediterranea massiliensis
TTTGTCAATGACGGACAACTGGCTATTTTCTAATTTTATATCGAACTCACGTTAACTAGAAGAAAAACTACTCGACGGTGACCGCCGTTCCGGCGGCCGTCACCATGAGCATGGAGCCGCTTCCACCTACAGTTTCGTAGTCAAGGTCCACGCCGATGACGGCGTTTGCGCCCAGGGCACGGGCCTGTTCCTCCATTTCGCGCAGGGCAGTCTCCTTGGCTTCGCGCAGCACTTCCTCGTAGGAACCGCTGCGTCCGCCTACGATGTCGCGGATGCTGGCAAAGAGATCGCGGAACACATTGGCACCTATAATGGTCTCTCCCGATACGATGCCGTAATAGCGGGTTATCTTTCCGCCGTCAATCATGGATGTGGTTGTCAGTAACATAGTGCATTCAGTATTAAAAGTTATTTGCTCTTATTAGACGCAACATATGCGGGAAAAGTTGCAGGAGGGGGAAGAAAAAATGAAAGAATTACAATTACGGAAGCCATCTGCCAGCGTGGATCCTCCTCAAATACAGAATTCAACTTTCTCCCTTTCTTGCCTTGTACTTTTGATTCGGATGTTTCGGATTGTCAGCATATAAGCGTTCAAGCAACCGTTCAGCCACCATACGGGGGATAATCTTGTTATTCAAATAACGGACATTCTTGTTTATGGCCGCTGCAATATCTTCCAAAGATATGAAATCTGTTGATACAGAACAAATCAATGCTGCCATATCTTCATAAGACAAACGTTTACCCGACCTCATACTTGCAACATTACTTGCAACATTACTTGCAACATTACTTGCAACATTACTTGCAACATTATCATATTCTTTGTTTATCCGATAAACCGTACCGCGCCCGGTACCCAAAGAAACTAAAAATCCGTCAGTGCACAATCCCTTAAGTAAAGTAGTAATATCGGCACGGTGCATTTCGAGGATGTCCTGAAGCCGATTATTGGTTACTGTATCTTCCGTATAACAAATAGATAAAGTAAGCCATTGCTCATGATTCAGCCTGCTCATACTATTTTCGCCAAAGATAGACAACAGACTATCACGTACCTCTTCAGGAAATAAAGTGACCATCGGCAATATCAGTTCAACTCGGTCGGGCCTGCTCAATTCTTCTACAGACGGCTTTGCCCAATCCGCCTGTTTCCAACCCTGAAGTATTTTGTTGACACCACTGCCAGCCTTTTCCGAGAAACCTAACATCATAAACATTTTCTGCAAAGCTTTGTTACGACAAACGCTTTCACCGCCCGAATAATATTGAGCACGGCTAACCAACATGGTTCCAGGATTCCGAAACAGAAACTTATGCTTCCAATGTTCAATCACTATGCTCCCGTCCTCGGTGTAATCACAGTGTATCAGTGCATTCACAAAAGCTTCACGCAATGCTACATGCGTGGGCGAATCGTCACGTCGCACGCCGTCTTCCAATTGAAAACGTTTGGGCATTACCGATACAAGTTTTCCATACACTCTCCTATAAAATTGAAACAGATTTGCTTCCCATGTTCCATCCGGACAAATCCGGTCAGACCAACGTTCGGTTGCAGTTACATCCAAATACTCTCTGTAATCCGGGAAATAAGCAGGTGCGCAGGAAACGTCAGTGATACTGTCTGTCTTGCCAAACATTAAAAGGCCCGCCAAAGTAAACCCTTCTTCGCCCGTTTCACGGTCTTTACGATAACCACCCAATTTCTCCAATAGCCCAACGTCGTCTAAAGCCAACCACGGATGCCCTGGCTGGCGCGAACTAAAAAAATGCCGGTATTGTTTCAACGATTCCTTGTCTATATCATCCAAAGAGAATGAAGGCAAAATACGCGAATCTCGCGGATGCAATTCATCAGCATCGGCTATCATGCGCTTCACCTCTTCGTTGGTACATTTATAATCGCCTTCAAAATTCCGTTTGAAGGTATTTCCTCTGAAAGGGGTACGGGTACAATACACAGGTCGGAAGGAACGGGAAGCACGCGGCACATGAATAAACAGGAAATTCTTTCCGGCATACTCTCCTTCAAAAACATCTTTGTCAACCAACAGATTAACACTGACACAATCCGGATTATTGACCGCATTCCAAAATATCTTCTTGTATGCCATAATTTTCTCTGCCGACAGCCCTTCCAGCAACAAATATCCCTTTTTCTCCTTTACTCCCAATACAATCACTCCCCCATTTGTATTGGCAAAAGAAGAATAGGTTTCCCAAATACTGTTAGGGAAACCCTCTGCCGCAGATTTGTATTCCACATCCACTGCTTCACCTTGGGTAATCAGCCGGTCTATATATTCGGCAAAGCCCCATTTATCCGTGTATTCCATCACATTTCTTCTTTAATCGTCAGAACATGCGGCTCACCCGCTCCACTCCGGCCACCAGAGCGTCGACTTCCTCCCGCGTGTTGTACAGTCCGAAGGAGGCACGGACGGTGCCTTCGATGCCCAAACGCTGCATCAGCGGCTGGGCGCAGTGGTGACCCGTGCGCACGGCAATGCCGAGTCGGTCGAGCAGCGTCCCCATGTCGAAGTGGTGGATGTTGCCCACAAGGAAGGAGATGACACTGCCTTTCTCCGGCGCTTCGCCGAAGATGCGCATGCCCGGAACCTGTTTCAGCTGCCGGGTGGCATACTCGGTGAGGTCGTGTTCGTAGGCCGCAATACGGTCCATGCCGAGGGCCGTGACATAATCCAGCGCACGCGCCAGTCCCGTAGTCCCGATGTAGTCGGGCGTTCCCGCCTCGAACTTGAAGGGCAGCTCGTTGAAGGTGGTGCGCTCAAAGCTGACGTGCTGTATCATCTCCCCGCCGCCCTGGTAGGGAGGCAGGCGGTCCAGCCAGTCCTCTTTGCCGTAGAGCACGCCCACTCCCGTCGGCCCGTAGACCTTGTGGCCCGAGAAGACGTAGAAGTCAGCGTCGAGTTCCTGCACGTCTACCGGCATGTGGGGGATGCTCTGCGCCCCGTCTATGAGGATGGGAACTCCGTGACTGTGGGCCGTGCGGGCCATGTCTTTGACGGGGTTGACGGTGCCCAGCACGTTGCTCACGTGCGCCACGCAGACCAGTCGGGTACGCTCGGTGAAGAGCTTCTCGTAGGCGTCGAGGAGCAGTTCGCCGCGGTCGTTCATGGGAATCACCTTGAGCACGATGCCCTTCCTCGCCTGCAAAAGCTGCCAGGGGACGATGTTGCTGTGGTGTTCCATGGTGGAAAGTATGACCTCGTCGCCGGCCTTCATGCAGGCTTCTCCGTAGCTGTAGGCCAGGAGGTTGATGCTTTCGGTGGTGCCGCGGGTGAAGACAATCTCGTTGGTCGAGCGGGCGTTGATGAAGCGGCGCACAGTTTCGCGGCTGGCTTCGTGCAGTTCCGTGGCCCTTTGGGACAGGAAATGGACGCCACGGTGCACGTTTGCGTTGACGCTGTAGTACTCTTCCGTGATGGCATCCACGACTGCGCGGGGCTTCTGTGTCGTGGCTCCGTTGTCCAGATATACGAGGGGTTTGCCGTAGACGGTGCGGCTGAGGATGGGAAAATCGTCCCTTATTTGGCCGATGTTCAGTTCTTTGTTGTCCATAAAGTTATCTCCTTTATTTGCAGATGGCGCATCCCTGGCACTTGTTCAGCTCGCCCCGGAAGCGCTTTTCCACCAGCAGATGCAGGCGGTCCCGCAGTGCATCCAGGCGGATAGTATCGATTACTTCGCCCAGGAAGGCGAACATCAGCAGCAGGCGGGCTTCCTTCAGGGGGATGCCGCGCTGCTGCATGTAGAACAAAGCTGCGTCGTCCAGCTGGCCTACGGTGGCTCCGTGGCTGCACTTCACGTCGTCGGCATAGATTTCAAGCTGCGGCTGTGTGTACATCCGGGCGTCTCGAGTGGCGCAAAGGTTGCGGTTGGTCTGCTGCGAAGAGGTGTGCTGTGCCCCCGGTCTCACCAGGACCAAGCCGGCAAAAGCGCCTGTGGCCTGGTCGTCGAGGACGTACTTGAACAGCTCGTTGGACGTGCATCGGGGCACGGCATGGTCGATGCTTGTGTGGTTGTCCACGTGCTGGTTCTTGTCGGCGATGGCCATTCCGCAGAGGTTGATTTCGGCATTTTCGCCGGCCAGGGTTACCTCAACGGTGTTCCGGGTGGTGCCGTTGGTCAGTGTCATCCCGTTCAGCAGAACGTTGCTGCCTGCCTCCTGGCGGACGTACAGGCTGCTGATGCGGACCGTGCTCGTATGCGTCTCCTCCAGTTCATAGAGGTCGAGCACGGCATTGCGGCCCACAAAGACCTCCACAACCTGGGTGGCAAGGAAGTTTACGGCATCCATGGCGTGGTCACACACCAGGAGCCGTGCCTGTGCTCCCTCCTCCAGAACGATGAGCACACGGCGGTTCACCATCAGATTGACGTCGCTTCGGAGGATGTTCACCAGCTGTATCGGGCGCTCCACCACGACGTTGCGGGGCACGTAGAGCAGCACGCCGTCCTCGGCCAGGGCGGTGTTGAGGGCGGCCACTCCGTCTTTCGACGCATCGGCCAGGCGGGCGTAATACTTCTTCACCAGTTCGGGATGCTCCGTTGCCAGCTGCCGGAGGCTGCCGAACAGCACGCCTTCGGGCAGGTGCGACTTGGGCAGTGCCTTGCTGTAGAAGGCATCGTTCACCACAAAGTAGAGCGAGGTGCTCATGTTGGGCACGTCGCACTTGAACACATCATACGGATTGACGGGGATGTCGAGCTGCTTCAAGTTAAGCCCGTAGTCGGGTTCAAAGAGCTTGCTGACGTCGGTATACTTGTATTTCTCGTCCTTGCGGGTGGGGAATCCCAGGCGTTCGAAGTGGGCGAAGGCCGCTGCGCGCGGGGCATTCATCACCTCGCAGCTGTGCTGGCATACCATGGCTTCGCACTGCGAGAACAGGTCTATGTATTGTTGCTCAGGTTTCATCATTCTATTTCTTTTAAGATACGCGGACGACACGGACGGAACGGACGGACGCAGATGACTATTTTTTATACTGGCGACTGAATATTTTGCGCCTGAAAGTCGGTTCGGGACCAAAGTTCAAGATAAGTCCCACCTCAATGCCGGTAGCCTTGAGATAGTTCTATACTCCGCGTTTATCCGCCCAATCAGCGTAGTCCGCGTATCTATTATTACTCGCTTACCTCTTTCTTTATCCAGTCGAAGCCGCGGTTTTCTATCTCCGTTGCCAACTCGGGGCCGCCGGTCTTGACGATTCGGCCTCCCAGCAAGACGTGCACCACGTCGGGTTTCAGGTAGTCCAGCAGGCGTTGGTAGTGGGTGATGACCATGGCCGAGGTCTGCTTCGTGCGCAGCTTGTTGAAGCCTTCGGCCACGATGCGCAGGGCATCCACGTCGAGTCCGGAGTCCGTTTCGTCGAGGATGGCGAAGGTAGGTTCGAGCATCGCCATCTGAAAAATCTCGTTCCGTTTCTTCTCTCCGCCGCTGAAACCCTCGTTTACAGAGCGGTTGGCCAGCTTGCTGTCCAGCTCTACGATGGCCCTTTTCTCACGCATCAGCTTCAGGAACTCCGATGCCGACAGGGCCGGCAGGTGATGATACTTGCGCTGTTCGTTGACTGCCGTACGCATAAAGTTCACCATCGACACCCCCGGAATCTCGACCGGTGTCTGGAAAGACAGGAAGATTCCCTCGTGTGCACGGTCTTCGGGCGAGAGGGCCAGCAGGTCCTTGCCGTTGAAGGTGATGGAGCCGTGTGTCACTTCGTAGGCGGGATGGCCCACAAGGACATTGCTCAGCGTACTCTTTCCGGCACCGTTCTGACCCATGAGGGCGTGCACCTCGCCGTCGCGGATGGTGAGGTTGATGCCTTTCAATATCTCTTTGCCATTGATGCTGGCATGCAGGTCTTTTATCTCTAGCATAATTTATGTAATTAAGAATGAAGAATGAAGAACGAAGAATCACTTCCCCATTCCGACTTCCCCACTCCGTTTAAATTCTTAGTTCTTCGTTTCTTGTTCTTTATTTAACCGACGCTTCCCTCCAAAGAGATGCTCAGCAGCTTCTGTGCCT
The DNA here is from genome assembly GCA_958402075.1 of Mediterranea massiliensis. GTDB lineage: Bacteria > Bacteroidota > Bacteroidia > Bacteroidales > Bacteroidaceae > Bacteroides > Bacteroides massiliensis_D. The sequence continues at coordinate 6,059 of CATXSD010000012.1, forward strand.
CGACGGCAAACTCCATCGGAAGCTTGTTGAGTACTTCCTTGGCGTAACCGTTTACAATCAGTCCCACGGCGTCTTCGCTCGAAATACCACGCTGGTTGCAGTAGAAAATCTGGTCTTCACTGATCTTGCTCGTCGTGGCTTCGTGTTCAACGACCGCCGTCTCGTTGTGAATATCCATGTAGGGGAAGGTATGAGCACCGCACTTGTCGCCCAGCAGGAGCGAGTCGCACTGGCTGTAATTGCGGGCATTGTCGGCCTTAGGGCTTACACGAACCAGCCCACGGTAGGAGTTTTCACTCCGCCCAGCCGATATTCCCTTGCTCACAATTGTTGAACGGGTATTCTTGCCGATGTGGATCATCTTGGTACCCGTGTCGGCCTGCTGGTAGTTGTTGGTTACGGCCACGCTGTAGAACTCTGCCACGGAGTTGTCACCCGCCAATATGCACGAAGGGTATTTCCACGTGATGGCACTGCCCGTCTCTACCTGTGTCCACGACAATTTGCTGTTCACACCCTTGCAGATGCCGCGCTTGGTGACGAAGTTGTACACACCACCCTTGCCCTCGGCGTCGCCCGGATACCAGTTCTGCACGGTGCTGTACTTCACTTCGGCCCGGTCGTGTACCACAATTTCCACGATGGCGGCATGCAGTTGGTTCTCGTCGCGCATCGGAGCGGTACAGCCTTCCAGGTAGGAAACGTAGGCATCGTCATCGGCTACAATCAGAGTCCGTTCAAACTGCCCCGTACCCTGTGCATTGATACGGAAGTAGGTAGACAACTCCATCGGGCACCGTACCCCCTTGGGAATATACACAAACGACCCGTCGGAGAAGACGGCCGAGTTGAGTGCGGCAAAGAAGTTGTCGCGGTAAGGCACCACAGAGCCCAGGTACCTCTGTACCAGGTCGGGATGTTCGCGTATGGCCTCGCTCATCGAACAGAAGATGATGCCTTTCTCCATCAGTGTTTCCTTGAAGGTGGTCTTCACGGAAACGGAATCCATCACGGCGTCCACGGCCATGCCGCTCAGTGCCATCTGCTCCTCCAAAGGAATGCCCAGCTTGTTGAAGGTCTTGATCAACTCGGGATCTACCTCATCCATGCTCTTGGGGCCCTCCTTCTTCTTGGTAGGGTCGGCGTAATAAGAAATAGCCTGGTAATCAATCTCAGGAATACGGAGATGGGCCCACGTAGGCATCTCCAATGTCAGCCAGTGGCGGTAAGCCTTCAGGCGGAACTCCAGCATCCAGTCGGGTTCTCCCTTCTTCTCGGAGATAAGACGGATAATATCCTCGTTCAAACCCTTCTCGATCACATCGGTATGCACATCGGTCGTAAAGCCATACTTGTACTTTTCCTGCGTGAGTTCCTTGACGTATTTATTGGGTTCTTCTTGTTGCATATCTTGTCTATAATTCAAGTTCATCGTTCGACCTATTGAAGAAGTTCACCGGCCACCTCCCGGGCTGCCGGCAAGAATATGCCTGCAAACTTCTCCATCGGATAATATAACACAGACTCCTGCTTCTTTGTTCTCTTGAGGAGAGTGTTGTCCGAATCAATATATTCAACCACACAAATGAGCAGGCTTACCAACAGAGCCGATTTCAACAAGCCCAATCCGGCTCCCAGCAAACGGTTGACCCACCCCAGTGCAACAGCTTCCATCGCTTTGGTCAGCAACGTGGCCAACAGCAGAAAAGCCAAGGGTACGGCCAGCCAAATGACAACAAAAGCAATGCCTTGCGCCACCGTCAGCGAGTCGGTAAGCGGCAGGAAGAAACGTTCGGCCACAGTTGCATACAGGGCTTTGGCAATCAGCAGACCTGCAACCAATCCCAGCAGACCCGCCAATTGCTTCAGAAATCCCTTGGTAAAGCCCACAATCGCACCGGCTCCCAAAACAACGAGTATTACAATATCTATAGTTGTCATACCCTCCTCAATTTATATATATAACACCAGCCGCAGACAACACCGACAACGCAGATTTAACCTTTTCCCGCAAATCGGCAGCACGAACATTCGCGCAACATTAAAATCCGTGTCATCCGCGTTGTCTGCGGCTGAAAAATCTATTGTTCAGAATCAAAGCGTCTGCTTCACTTCCACTTCCTCATAAGTTTCAATGACGTCACCAACCTTGATATCGTTGCAACCTGTCAGGCTGATACCGCATTCGAAATTGGTGCCGACTTCCTTTACATCGTCCTTGAAACGTTTCAGCGCATTGATATTGCCGGTAAATACCACGATACCGTCGCGAATCAGACGGGCCTTGTCGGTACGTTTCACCTTACCGGTCTTCACCATTGCGCCGGCAACCATACCGACCTTGCTGATATTGAAGACTTCACGCACTTCGATGGTAGCCGTAACCTGTTCTTTCACCGTAGGAGCAAGCATACCTTCCATTGCGGCCTTCACCTCCTCGATAGCATCGTAGATGACCGAATACTTACGGATATCCACGCCTTCCTGCTCGGCCAGCTTAGCTGCCGCACCAGACGGGCGTACCTGAAAACCGACGATAATCGCATCGGACGCTGCGGCCAAAGAGACATCGGATTCGGAAATCTGACCGACACCTTTGTGAATCACATTGACCTGAATCTGCTCCGTGGAGAGCTTGATCAGCGAGTCGCTCAACGCCTCCACCGAGCCGTCCACATCACCCTTGACGATAACATTCAGTTCGTGGAAGTCGCCCAATGCCAGACGGCGGCCCACTTCATCGAGGGTCAGCATCTTCTGCGTACGCAAGCCCTGTTCGCGCTGCAACTGTTCACGCTTGTTGGCAATTTCACGGGCTTCCTGCTCGGTTTCAATCACATGGAAAGTGTCACCGGCGGCAGGTGCGCCGTTCAAACCCAGAATAAGGGCCGGTTCAGACGGACCAGCCTGAGTCATACGCTGGTTACGCTCATTGAACATGGCCTTCACCTTACCATAGTTGGTTCCTGCCAGCACAATATCGCCGACCTTCAATGTACCGTTGGAAACAAGTACCGTAGCCACATAACCGCGACCTTTGTCGAGCGACGATTCGATAATGGAACCCGTAGCCTTACGGTTCGGATTGGCTTTCAGCTCCAGCATTTCAGCTTCCAGCAAGACCTTCTCCATCAGTTCATGCACGCCGATACCCTTCTTGGCCGAGATGTCCTGTGACTGGTATTTACCGCCCCATTCCTCTACCAGGAAGTTCATATTGGCCAGTTCTTCCTTAATTTTGTCGGGATTGGCCGTGGGCTTATCAATCTTGTTGATGGCAAACACAATGGGAACACCAGCAGCCATGGCATGGTTAATGGCTTCCTTGGTCTGCGGCATGACGTTGTCGTCGGCAGCTACGATGATGATGGCAATATCCGTCACCTTGGCACCACGGGCACGCATGGCGGTAAACGCCTCATGACCCGGAGTATCCAGAAACGTAATCTTACGTCCGTCTTCCAACGTCACGTTATAGGCACCGATATGCTGGGTAATGCCACCCGCCTCACCGGCAATTACATTTGCCTTGCGGATGTAGTCGAGCAACGACGTCTTACCATGGTCCACATGACCCATCACGGTGACAATCGGCGCACGCGGCTGCAGGTCTTCTTCCGCATCCTCTTCCTCGACAATGGCCTGGGCTACCTCAGCACTGACATACTCGGTCTTGAAACCAAACTCCTCAGCTACCAGATTGATTGTTTCCGCATCCAGACGCTGGTTGATAGACACCATGATACCGATGCTCATGCAAGTGGCGATTACCTGCGTAACGGGGACATCCATCATGCTGGCCAGCTCGTTGGCCGTCACGAACTCGGTCAGCTTCAGTACCTTGCTTTCTGCCCTTTCCTGATTTTCAAGTTCGTGCATGCGGTCGGCCGCCTGTTCACGTTTTTCCTTACGGTATTTGGCGCCCTTGTTCTTTCCTTTCGACGTCAGACGGGCCAGCGTTTCCTTTACCTGCTTGGCCACATCTTCCTCGTTCACCTCCTGCTTGATGACAGGTTTCTTGAAGCGGTCCTTATTCTTCTTTCCACTCCCTTGCTGGCCGCCGGCATTGGCGCCCTTCGAGTGTTCACCGCCTTTCTGATAGTTGGATACATTATTTATGTCAACCTTCTCCTTATTGATCCGGTTGCGTTTCTTTTTGCTGTTTCCTTCGCCATCCTGATCGTCTTTCAGCTTATTGTCTTCCCGACGGATTTCCTTCATGATGGCTTCCTTCATCTGGCGCTTCTGATCCATCCGCTGCTTTTCCTTTTCCTCGCGTTCCTTTCGCTTTTCTTCTTTCGATTTTTTCTTGGGACGGGTAGACTGGTTCAAAGCGGCAAGATCAATCTGGCCGATAACGTTAATCTTTGAAACGAATTCAGGTTTACGTAACTTGAAGATTTCTTCTTCGGGTTCTTTGGGAGCATCCATCGGCTGCGCTTTCTCTTCGTTATCTTTATCCGGTTGTTTTTCGGTTTCAGGGGCATCTTGCTCATGCGAAACGGCTTCTGTTTCAACATTCTTCGTCTCGCCTTCTCCTTCCACTTTCTCTGCGACAGGTGCAGCAGCCTCCTCTGGAGCAACTTCAACAGCTTCTTCCGATACCTTCACAACCGGTTGCGGCTCGGCGGCAACCGGTTCTTCTTTCTTTTGTTCAGGTTCTTCCGGCACTTCTGGCTGCACAACAGGCTCCGGTTGCGGTTCAATCACAGGCTTCTTGCCGAGGTTGTTCAAATCTATTTTACCTACAGGCTTGAACTTCGGACGGATATCTTCAGGAATCACAGTCTTGATCTCATCAGACTTTGCCTTGGCATCCTCTTTGGTCTCGTATCCCTCGATGGCGACAGAGCCCTTACGTTCTTTCGACTGACGCTCCTGCAAGAAACGTTCAGACTTTATTTTAAGGTCCTTGTCTGTGCTGAATTCTTTCTTCAGCATCTCAAACTGTTCGTCGGTAATTTTGGTATTTGGGTTTGCCTCTACAACAAAACCTTTCTTTTGCAGGAATTCGACAGCCGTCGTAATGCCTACATTCAAATCTCTTGTTACTTTATTTAACCTTATCGTCATATATTACTTTTAATGATTTAATGTGCCAATGTGCCAGTGTGCTTCCAAGTTGTATACGTTCTTTCCTCAATGTGCCTCAACCGGCTTAAGCAGCACACCTTGGCACATCCAACCATCAGCACATCAATTACTCTTTTTCAAACTCCTGTTTCAGTATGCGCAACACTTCATCCACCGTCTCTTCCTCCAAGTCGGCTTTCTCAATCAGCATTTCGCGCGGAGCATTCAACACGGCTTTTGCCGTATCAATGCCGATGCCCTTGATGGCATCGATTACCCAACCTTCTATTTCATCGCGGAATTCGTCGAGATAGATGTCTTCATCCTCCAAGGTAGTGCCGTCCACTTCGCGGAAGACGTCGATGGTGTATTCTGTCAGCATGCTGGCCAACTTGATGTTCAGACCTCCCTTACCGATGGCCAAGGACACTTCTTCGGGCTTCAGGAAGACTTCGGCCTTGTGTTCCTCTTCGTTCAGACGGATGGAAGAAATCTTGGCCGGGCTCAGGGCACGCTGAATGAAGAGCTGGATGTTCGACGTATAGTTGATGACGTCGATGTTTTCGTTGCGCAGCTCGCGCACGATGCCATGGATGCGGCTGCCCTTCACGCCCACGCAGGCTCCTACGGGGTCGATGCGGTCGTCATAGCTTTCGACGGCTATCTTGGCACGTTCGCCGGGGATGCGGGCTATCTTGCGGATGGTGATGAGACCGTCGTTGATTTCGGGCACCTCCATCTCGAACAGACGCTGCAGGAACACAGGCGACGTACGGCTCAGGATAATCTTGGGATTGTTGTTCTTGTTGTCCACACGGGCCACTACGGCACGCGCCGTCTCGCCCTTGCGGTAGAAGTCGCTCGGTATCTGCTCGGTCTTGGGCAAGAGCAGTTCGTTGCCTTCGTCGTCCAACAAAAGAATCTCCTTCTTCCAGATCTGATAAACTTCGGCATTCACCACCGTACCTACCTTGTCAATATACTTGTTATAAAGGCTGTCCTTTTCCAGTTCCAGAATCTTGGAAGCCAGGGTCTGACGCAGATTCAGAATGGCACGACGGCCGAACTTGGCAAAATTCACTTCATCGGTCACCTCTTCGCCCACTTCATACGAAGCGTCAATCTTCTGAGCTTCACTCAAGGGTATCTGAAGATTGGGATTGGTCAGGTCTTCATCGGCCACCACTTCCCGGTTACGCCAGATTTCAAAGTCACCTTTGTCAGGGTTCACGATGACGTCATAATTCTCATCCGTACCAAACATCTTTGCAATCACACTCCGGAACGACTCCTCGAGCACGCTCACCATCGTGGTTCTGTCTATATTCTTCAGTTCCTTAAATTCCGAGAATGTGTCAACCATGCTGACTGTTTCTTCTTTCTTGGCCATAATCTTATTTAAAGCTGATTAAGTATTTAGTATATTTTATTTCTTCGTACGTGAAGTCCAGGTCTTCATCCACCATCTTCGGACGCTTCATTCCTTCTTCCTTCACCTTCTTCTGAATGGTAACGGTGAAATGCTGTTCATCGGCATTCTTCAGCACGCCTGTCAGCTTGCGTCCGTCCTTGGTCATCACTTCCACTTCTTCGCCAATGTGGTTGAGGTACTGCTGAAGCACCTTGAAAGGCTGTCCGATGCCGGCCGAACCCACTTCCAGCTCGAAGTCTTCGGCATCGCGGTTCAAACGCGACTCGATGTAGCGGCTCAGGTCCACACAGTCTTCAATCCAAACACCGTCCTTGTGGTCAATTTCCACCACAATCTTGTCATCCGGGCTTACGGAAACTTCTACCAGGAAATAATCCTTGTCCTTCAGCCACTCTTCTACAAGTTCACAAATCGTTTTTTTCTCTATCATACCAGATTAAACCGTATAAGAATAAAAAAGAGGAGCTTGACTGCCCCTCCACCTTTCATCCGTTTCCGACGGCAAAGATATAAATAATCTCTTCGAGTACAAAATATTAGAAGAAAAAAGTGGGAAAATCGGCCATAGGAGCCGGGGCCTTTGGCGGAAAATCCCCGAAAACCCATTCTCTCCATACCGAAAGTCTGACTCGAAACAGACCTCAGAGTTATCGGAAAGAACAACAGACAGGTAGACTGCCAGCTTCAACGGTATGGCCGAACGCTCTCAAACAGGCTACAGAATGTAAAGATTAAAGAAATCCTGAATCCAAGCAAAAACATCCATCGGGCCCATACTCAAGAGGTCGCACACCCGCCCGACATCCGCCACTCCCGGCAGAAGGTCCATTACGACGAACGACGCATATAATCAACTGATAATCAATGCTTATTTTTTCAGGTACATCCTTTTATTTTCCTGAAAAGTTTTCAGGTTTTATTCAGGTAGCACCTGAAAGGTCTTCAGGCAGGGACTGAAAGGTCTTCAGGTAGGGACTGAAAGGCCTTCAGGTACTGCCTGAAAAACGACATCTGCAAGAGAAGTTCATCCTGTGGGGCGGGAGGCGCCATAAAACCCTTCCATTCTGTAAAAATAAATGGTTCAGATCCGGTATATCCAGACCTGAACCATTCATACGAGCCATCGGAAACCAGAGCCTCAGAATTTACAAACGACCGACGTTCCCCTATCCTTTCCCTGAGGCAAACGGATGGTTTTCTTCACACCGTTGACTTCCAGCACCAATGAGTCGCGTTGCTGTGTCGGGTCGCCGCAGAGTATCTGGTACGAACCTCCCTGGCGCTTGATGCAATAAAGCCCCGGGGTATGGACAGACACCCTGAGGGAACTGTCCAACGTGAATGTTCCTTCTTCCCAGGCCGCAATCCACCAGGCATCCTCCTCGGCTGCGTGTACCACCTGCATCTTCTCCGTATTGGCCATCACCTTGAAGCTGTCCGTGGAAAAACGCTCCACCACTTTCCTGTCGGCTTGGGGAAGAATGTAATACTGATAGGAAGCGCCATCCGGACGGCTTCCATGATTCATATAGAGACTGAACACCTTCCCTTCCTCGGTCTGCTCCCTATAAACCTGCATGACGTCATGCCAGCGGCCGGTCTTTTCTTCCACCTCGACTACGCATTGTCCGTCCGGTATGACATAACCCTTTTGGCCATGGAGCAGACGGAGGCCTTTCCCGGCAAACGTCTGACGAGAAGACAGCTTCTTCCATCTGCCATCGGTCCATACCTCGGCCTTATCCTCGGCCCAGCATTGCTCTATCGAGGTGGTTACCGGCAACAGGCTGTCCGACTGTATCCCACTCCCCAATACGACCAGCACCTCGGGAGTGAACAAACAATACTTACGCACCACCAACCCGTCACGTTTCAACTCCATCACGCTCAATCCCTGCTTTCCGTCCGAAATGCCTCCGACAAAATCCGACCCGTTGCCCGGATAGTACGACTTCTTCAGCACAGGCATGGCGGCATTACTCGCATAAGTCGTAACGCCCGGCACCCTTCTCCAATCCCATACGGGAAAAATGTCCCAATATTCCCGTCCGGTACCATAAACGAACAAGGCGCCGTCTGCCAGATAATATCCCTTCTTATTGTCTCCGTTCATGCTTTCTGTGCCAAGCACACGTGTAGAAGCCATTTTCAGGGAAGCCATCCACGTAGGCTGCCTCATGAGGGTATAGTCGGACTGCCAGAAGTGCTTGTGCCCGTCCAGCGTGTTGTTCGGACTGAAACAATTGTGCATCATCCTCTCGGCCACCTCATTGCAAAAACGGTTTGTCCCGCCTCCCAGCTCTGCGGCAGCAAAAGCCACTCCCAAAGCCTTGTGTCCGGGTGCCGACTGAAACAACTGGCGCCCTAAAGCACTGACATCCATATTGCCCTTCCAAATGATCCACTGATAGCCTTGGTCGAGCAGCGAGCCTATCATGTCCAACTGCTCGTCCGAAAACGCCATCGATGTCCCTGCAAACAGGCCGGAAAAGAGGCTCATACTGCTGATATAGGCCAAGCCATAGTTACCGAACTGCTGCTGAGGGCCATGCTGATGGAAGCTCCAATCGTCTTTGATGCCTTCCTTCTGTCCTGCACGGATTTCCGAAGCGATGGTATCCCGAGCCTGCTGCACTAAAGCGACATCATTTTCCAACAATGCCCGCATCATCACATTCCCGGCCAGCCATACCTTATTCTGTCCAGTCATGCCAAACTGTGAGTCTTTCATCAGCTCGACCGCCTGTTCCTTTTCATCGGCCGTCAGATGTTCTTCAAATAGGATGAAAGCCACACCCAGCGTACGCGGCACACCAATCTGATTGTAATACCAATTCGGACATCTCAATTTTTCCTTGAACCAGAATCCCAAAGCGGCATGTATAGCCTTCATTACTTCCTCCGATTGATAGAACTCACTATTCTCATCCTGACAGACTTTCACCAACCCGAGAATTCTTTCGGGATGCAGACGAGGTTCCCATCCCGAGCGTGTCTTGTCGGCATAATTAATATCCGTCCAAGCTCCCTCCTCATTCTGCCTGGCCAGCAATTCTTCAACAAAGGCCTTGCTGAAAGGGACCCGCTGCTGAAGCTCCATCACCACTCTGTCCGATGCTCCGAAACCCGGCGGATTGGCCTCCAATTCCCTTTGCAGCTCGTCCGTCAAAGGCGAACCTGTAATATATACTTTCTTAAAATTATTTTTGATCTTCACCAAATCGCCCATCCCACCATTTGCCTGAGCAATATGACCACAACAAAACAGGGAGCAAACAATCATCAACAAAGGAATGATACTTTTCTTTCCGCCATACATATTATATCTTTTATATACTATTGAACTACGCATTTTCTATTCAGCCTTTCTCTTTTTCATCTATTGAATATGTTCATGGATAGGCTTCAAATTGTCGGCCAGCTCTGAATAAGACCGATCGCCATACACGAACGCTGCTGTCCGCAAGACATCCGCCATCGCTTCGACCTTCGCATTGCCAATTTGCTTCCACGTCCAGACTTTTTCTTTTTTCAGGAAAGGGACGAACCAGTCGATCATCGACTTCAGATACATCTGTCCCTCGTGCGTATAATGCCATAAATCCACACCTATTTTTTCTCCCATCTTCGCCATAAGGATAAAGCCCTGCAAGTTCATGGTGGCATAGCTCCAGGAATTCGTCCTTTCCAGCTCGTATGGTTGACTTCCGTCTTTGTCCACCTGCTTCTGCAAACGTTTCTGCGTTGACTCGACAATCAGACGCTTCGCCTCGTCCACCTGCCCCAAAAACAGATTCATGGCCACACATTGAACATCATAATAAGTCCCGTGGTTATTGTGTGCCTTACTTTCATCAATTCCATACGGATGAGTCTGCAACCAAGTCAGATAATCCCGAATCCATCGCTTCAGCCCTTCATACACATGCTTGTCCCAGCTCTCGGCTCCGTACATCAAAGTAATCCCTTCCAACAGACGGCCCATAAATCGTGTTTCAATGATTCCGATGCCACGCCCCTCACAGATGCCCGGAATAAATTGCCCGTATTTCAGATTGGGATTCATGCGGGTAGCCGGGCTCACAAAGAAAGTGTCAACCAGTCCAAACGCTTTCTTTGCATACCGCTCGTCATTCGTATAATAATAGGCATTTCCCAAAGTAAAGACGCCGTCTATCACTTTCGACAATTGGCCGGAATCCGAATATTTATTCCTTTCCGGATTGCGCTCTCCATCCCTACGGACATAAGGCAAGCCGTCGGCCGTTTTCGGGTTAGGCCACCAATAGGGCCCCATACTGATATAATCATGTTTATCTCCACTGGGCGGAAGAACCTTCTTATAGGTTACCGAGTAAGGCCCTTTCTTCAATTGTTCATCGGCCCGTTTTATCCAACCGGTTCTTTCGTTCCGACCGGCCTCTGTACTCCGGACGTCCTCCATCCGTTTCATATCCAGGCTCAGATACTTGTAGGATTCCTGAGCCGACACCCATCCAACACAAACGACAGATAACACCAACAATAAAAGCTTCTTGTTCATAACGCGGTCTTTTTGTATTATTCCTCAATGATTTTCTTCAACCGCATCAAAGCTTCCACATAATAATAGTCGGCATAACTCAACGGCACATCCACTTCACTGCCAGCTTTAAAATAGCCGGTCGAATGTTTCAACACGAAATTGCAGTTCGTTCCAGCTTCCGCCAAATATTCGGGAGACGAAAGCGACCGCAACTGGTCTTCCGCATAAGCCAAATAGCCCGCAGCTTCAGACGACTGGTCTATCTGGCTCAACTCTATCAAAGCTGATGCCATGATGGCCGCAGCCGAGGCGTCACGGGTTGCATTCGGTATGTCGGGCGTATCAAAATCCCAATACGGGACCTTGTCTTCCGGCATACGGGGATGATTCATCAGGAACGAAGCAATGTGCTTGGCTTGTTGCAGATAAGCCTCATCGCCCGTTTCGCGTGCCATCATGGTGTACCCGTACAACGCCCACGCCTGACCTCTGGCCCAGGCCGACTCGTCGGCATATCCCTGATGGGTCTGCTTTACGTCGGGAAGGCCTGTAATGGTATCATACGACACGACATGATACGTACTGTAATCTTTCCGGAAATGATTCTTCAGGGTAGTATTGGCATGTTCGGTCGCAATGTTGACCAACGTCGTGTCTCCAGTTTCCTTGCCAGCCCAAGTCAACAACTCCAGGTTCATCATATTGTCTATGATAACTGGAAACTGCCAGTCACCATGATTCCACGAGCGCAGTGCCTTCACTACAGGATTGTATCGTGTGCTCAGCGAACGAGCTCCCTGCACCAATACGTCGCGGTATTGCTTATTACCAGTCAGACGTAACCCGTTTCCGTAACTGCAATAAAGCATAAAACCCACATCATGGCTTGTCGTTACATATTGCACTTTCTCCAGACGATCGGTATACAGCTCCGCATATTTCTTCAGCTCCGGCTTTTGGGTATATTCGTACAGATACCAAAGTTCACCCGGAAAGAAGCCGCTGCACCACCAATAGCAGTTACTTGTTTCCAGCTTTCCGTCCTTGACGCTCTTGGGCAGACGTCCTTCCGCGTTTTCCAATTCTTTCGCCATCAGCACAGCCTGCTCGGCAGCCCTGTCAAGTCCTCTGGAGATGACGGATTCCATAGGCTCAGCTTTCGGTTGTCCGACACATGAAGAGAGGAGGCACAACCCCAATCCATATACCATTTTTGTAATTAAGTCTTTCATAATCGTTTATATCTGATTGTTTTTCCCATTCATACCACATATTAGCATCAAAATCCAACCACCACAAAAAAATCTCTATCAAGAAACACCTGTTTAACTAATCAATCATATTTTACAATAAAGGCGTGCTTAACAATTATACAATTTATAGGCACGCCTTTATTAATTTTCAAATTAATTTACTGAATATGAACCGTAACATAATAATTTTCAGTAAAAGCACGCACTTCATATTCACTTGTCTTAACGATTGTCGTACTGCTTACATCGCTACTGCTCATCGTTTTTTTCGGATCAAAAGTCAATACACGTATGGTACCCTTATTCCCGTTTAATGCTTTAATATAAATGTTTTGGACTCCCTGCTTTGCATTCGGCCAAACCATTGAATAAGCTCCATTTTCATCAGGAACAAGAATCTTACCATCTTGGTCTACCACCTGATAATCCACTCCACAAACCAATTCTGGAGAAGACAAAACTTCACCATCCTCATTCTTGGAATACGTATAATAATATACTTCGGGGCTATACGAACGGGTAAAAGCACTCCAAAATCTGGATGGAATGGCAACCGTTTGTCCCTGAGCGACATTGTATACTTTTTCATTGCCACCAGGATAAGCTTCATTGTCCAATCCATAATAATATATATGTTCCATTGCAGGATTATTATTACCCCATTCATCATCACCACAACTTGCAAAGACTCCACACAGGGATACTGCTATCAAAACAAAAATAATCTTTCTCATAACTATATAATTTATGTCTTTTACCATTTAGGATTCTGTTTTACATTTCCATTAGAAGTAGATATTTCGTAAGTCGGTATAGGATACAAATAATCGCGCTCAGGATCAAAACTACGAGAACTAGCTTCTTCAATAACATAGAGATTGGCCTGATCGTATACCTTTACTCCATTATAATATCCGTTTTCATCTGTAAAACGATTACCTAACTCATCGCGTTTTTTAGTAGTCTCATCCTCGTTATACAGCAGTCCAACCATTGCTTTAGGCAACACAACTTCAGCTGTCTTCCAACGGATGATATCGTCATAATGAAGATTTTCATCTATAAACTCAACCATACGCTCTCTACGAATTTCTTGTAACATATCCAACTGATGCTGCTGTACAAAATCGTTTGTCAACCTCACATCAAAGCCAGCACGCGCACGCACTAAATTAACCGTTTCGTCCAACTCTTCATCTGTGATTGCACCATTATACTCATATAAAGCTTCTGCATACGACAATAATACCTCAGCATATCTAATTATCATTTTATCAACGGTTTCCTTGCTATTAGTAGCCCACTGATCAGCCATAAATCCCTTTTTAATAGGATAACCATAACCATGTGTCTGGTCATCATTCTTGAAAGGAGTGTAGGGGCCTTTGTATGCTTCCTCCTTAAGAGAATAAATTGTCATCTTCAATCGTGGATCACGGTTTTCTATAATATCATTATAACTTATTTCCGGAACGACACGCAAAGGAGATATTTCCCGTGGAAGGCCATCTGCATACAAGAAATTATCCAACATCTGCCGACTAACAGCAGCTGCATTTTCAAGCCCACGAGAATTATTGTGTACAATACCTGTCTTATCGGGGCCATATACCTTTACAAATACATTTTCTTTATTCTGTCGTCCTTCCCCTTCAAAGTAGAATAAAGTTTGAAAATCCGGATAAAGTTCATGTTTCTTTTCAATATTGATAATGGTATCTGCGGCATTAACGGCCTTTAACAGATGACTCCGGGAATCTCCTTCAGACAGATTGTGATACTTAATATATGTACCTTCATACAAACCTATCCGCATAATCATACCCAAAGCAGCAGAACGTGACACACGACCCCAATTTGCATCATCAGCCAGTTCATCTATGTCAGGAAGCCATTCCGCAGCAAATTGCAAGTCCGCATAACATTGTTGCAAAACTGTTTCACGAGAATCACATTCTTTTTTTATCTCCGGATCATCCGTTGAATCAAACACTTTCAAAATCAAAGGAACATCCCCATACTTTTTTACTAAGTCAAAATAATGATAAGCACGGAAAAAACGAGCCTCAGCGATCCAACGGTTCTTTTGAGTTTCGGACAATGGAGAAGCATTCGCTTTTATCACTATGTTATTACACCGACCTATTTTGTCGTAAGGATCAGTCCAATCGCTAGAAGTATTCGGAACAGTTCTATTTCCGCTCGAAATACTATTCTGATTAGGGCCAACAAGCTCTTCAGAGCGCATGTCGTGAGAAAAGCCCGGCAAGTCCCGATACAAGTAATTGCATGCGCCACGCAAATCTGTTTCAGACTTCCAAAATTGCAAATCTGTCAATTCGGTTTCAGGTTCAACATCAAGGCTACAGCTTGAGACAAGTAAAATAGCCCAAATAATATAAAGATACTTTTTCATAACTTCTACAACTTAAAATGTAAGATTTAAACCAATTGTCCAAGTACGGAAGAAAGGATAATAAGAACGTCCCACGTTATTGCCAGCCTCAGGGTCAAACACCTCCAGCAACTGGGAGTGTTCCCAAATATCTTCACCTGTCACATACACCCTTAAACGTTCAACATATTTCTTAGCAATAGGAACAGTATAACCTAATGTCAAATTTTTCAAACGAATATACGCTGCATTCTGAACCCATTTGTCTGAAGCCTCAAAGTTAAAATCATTTCCTTTGTATTGATAAAGGCGCGGCCAGAATGCATCCTGATTATCTTCTGTCCAATAATCGCGATGGATTGTCCAGGGCATTTGATAGTCTTGGTAAAATGGCGCCAAAGCTGCCGCATCTATTAACATTTTGCGTTTTGCAACACCTTGGAACATTACAGAAATATCGAATCCCTTCCACTGTGCACCTAAGTTGAATCCATACAAATAACGGCCATTCGAATTACCTAAATATATTAAATCTCCTGGATCTTCGGGCGTACCACTACCTGCGCTGATTGTATGATCAGGATTTCCTTGAGAAACGTACTTCACATCACCTCCAGAAACCTTACCATCATTAAATGACTGATAACCGGGATGTTCTTCCTTATATTTTAAATATTCCTCACGACTTGACCAGTAACCGTCAGTCTGATATCCCCAGATTGAATTCAGAGCATATCCTTCCAAAAGTTCCACCGAACCGGCTTTAATACTACTAGCTCCATCATATTCCAGTAACCTATTATCACTATCAGACAGATTGAAACCTATTTGATAACTAAAATCTTTGACTTTATCCTTCCAAGTAATATCAAAATCCCATCCCCAAGTTTTCAAACGTCCAACATTGACATTCGGAACATCAATACCAATTGTATGAGGCAACTGGAGCACGGCCAACATATCATCATTATATTTCCAATAATACTCAAAAGTCGCAGTCAAACGGTTGTTCAAGAAACCTAAATCGACACCGATATTAGTTGTAGTAATAACCTCCCATGTTTTGTCTTTTGAAGCCAAGGCTTTTTGATAATAGGTTCCTTCTCCCATATAACTATCTCCTCTACTAATCAAAGGCAAATAGTCATACAGGCCCAATACAGCACCATTACCCAATTGTCCCCAAGACGCACGCAGTTTTAAATTCGAAATCCAATCAACCCTAAACCAACTTTCTTGGTTGACACGCCATGCCGCCGAAACAGAAGGAAATGCATGCCAGCGTTTAGACGGATCCAAACGAGAACTACCATCATAACGAAGATTCAGTTCCAACAAATATTTGTCTGCAAAACTATAATTAATTCTTCCGAAATAAGACATCATAGCCCATGGATCAATATTATCCCCCAATTCAGTATTGTTAGCATCAGATGTGTCGTAATAATTAAATGAGAAGAAGTCGTTTGAGTTCATATTCTTAGCCGTCGCATCCATTTCATCCAACCTATATTTTTCATAACTGGTACCCAAAAGAATGTTAAACTGATTCTTTTCCAACACATTAAAGTCATAATTCACAGTAGCTTCCAATAAATCTTGATAAGAAGAATTCTTTTTCTTATATAACGAATTTGGATCGTTCACACTTTGTCGGACAGATTTTCCCAAACGATCATACCATATTAAAGTACGTTTTTCTGAAGCTTCCGAATAATAACCCGCCTTACGTGATGCGCTTAAGTTTATTCTCAACCCCTTTACGATGTCCTTGATAGTAAGATTGGCTTTGCCGATAAAATTCTCGTATTTCATAGTACGAGCCCCACCATTCTTCATAATATCAATTGCATTCACCTGCAAATCACCGTTATAAGGGCTTTCATTCGTATCTTCTTCAGGATTGTATATAGGCTGACGGCCACGAGATGAATAAAGAGCATTAAGTATGCTCCCCGCGCCATAAGATGAAGTTTCCCGATCCCGACCTTGATACTGGACATTTATACCTAAAGAAACATATTTATTGATATCAGCATTAAATTTGGCAAGCAAATTATATCGTTTATTATTATTGGGACCATATTTAAGAATACCTGATTTCGTAAAATAATTAGCCGAAACCATATAATTCATTTTACTTGTTCCTCCACTAACTGAAACAGAATGACTTTGCTGCCCCATAACATCCTTTGTTCCTTCCTCAAGCCAATTAGTGGCTCCAAAAAAGTCCCAACGGCCATTAGATAATGGGCGATAATTAAAATTTGGATTGCCTACCCAAGAACTTTTCTCCGCACTCCACTCTGGAGAACCCGAAGCCGCAATACGACCTAAATTAATAAATTCCTGTTCTTCCCAAGCAGGCAAGCGTTCTGGCATATTTCCAGGAGTATTAAAAGCATAATATCCGTTATAAGAAACACGAGGTTTACCTTCCGTACCATTTTTAGTGGTAATCAACACAACTCCAGCAGCGGCACGCGCACCATAAATGGCACAAGAAGCTGCATCCTTCAATACAGAAACTGAAGCGATATCATTGGGGTTAAGCAAGGTCATATCACCTTCTATACCGTCAATCAGCACCAAAGCTGAAGCATCATTAACAGATGAAAATCCTCGAATTCTCATACCAGAAGTTTCCGATCCAGGCTCACCACTACTTCTTAATATTGCAACGCCCGGAAGTTCCCCTTGAAGGGCCGATAAAGCATCTGAAGCTGGTTTAGAAGCAATTTCTTCACCTTCGATTGCCGAAACAGAGCCAGATAGATTTACTTTCTTCTGAACACCGTATCCCACCACAACTACTTCTTGTAGAGTTTGCGTATCTTCCACCATATAAATCACTCTCTTTACAGAAGAAGCCGGCATTTCAATTGTCTTATAGCCAATGAAGGAAAAAACAATGGTTGCATCAGAAGGAGCTCTAAATTCAAAATTACCATCCAAGTCTGTAATAACTCCATTAGAAGTCCCCTTTTCTTGGATAGAGACACCAATTAGCGGTTCATTTAATCCCTTGTCGATTACCCGACCTTTTAAAGTTGTCCTGTTTTGTCCCCAGGTACTTAACGATAGAAGCGCACTACATACAATACATAAAAATCGCGGTGCCTTCATAAATGTTTTTAAATTCATGATAAATAGATTAAAATGTTTATAGCACAAATATAAGTCTATATTTAAATTGTAACTATCGGAATTATACCAAAACCTTTCAATTTTGTGTAGAAATAGAATCTATCTGAATGTCAACACATTAATCAATCAAAAAAACTCGATTTACGATTTATTTAACGTGAGTGAGTCACCTATTATCAACAAAATATACATCAATGACAGATAGACATCTTACCATATCCTGATTATGAAATTTCACCAGACAAATAAATTAGTTCACCCAAAGACTATCATCAGCAGCAATCATTTCTCATCCACTATCTCAAAAAATTTCTCTGAGTTTAAAGACAAACTTATTTCCGGCAGTTTTTCATCCAGTTCCAAACGAATAACGGTAGCAACTTTATCAGGCATCTCCTTTGGCAACAAGATTTCCAACGAATTATTTCGCACATTTACTGGCAATGAAGTTTCATCAACTAACAAGGTAGCATGTTTTGCCACGAAATTACCTTCCAAACACAATTTTCCATCAGATGGCCACTCAAACACACATAAGTATAATACAGAATTCTTAGCATTATCTTTCCGGGTACATTCTCCCCATGAAGGATGGAGATTACTCCGTTGCGTTCCATAAATAGCTTCACCATTTCTGCCCAACCAGTCGCCTAATTCATCCAAACAATGCCGGGCTTGGATAGGAACGTTTCCCATAGCATCAGGTCCAACATTAAGCAAATAATTACCTCCACGTGCCGCAATCGTTATCAGGTTACGGATTATCTCTTGTGAAGATTTCCAGTTCTTCTCCCAGCTCTTGTATCCCCATGAACTCCCGATATTCATACATGTTTCCCAATATACCACATCAACATCTTTTGCAGCAG
This sequence comes from Mediterranea massiliensis, assembly GCA_958402075.1. Lineage (GTDB taxonomy): Bacteria > Bacteroidota > Bacteroidia > Bacteroidales > Bacteroidaceae > Bacteroides > Bacteroides massiliensis_D. The sequence continues at coordinate 24,753 of CATXSD010000012.1, forward strand.
GTACACGCCCCTCAGGCGTCTTATAATCCCCTGGAAAATTAGGACGTTTTAACCGATCATTCACAATTATATGAGGGTATTTGGCTAATTCATCCATAATATCCTGAGCTTGTTTATCAGTAATACGTTGTGGGGTATCAAAGAAAATGACCCCTAAATCCTTCCCATAGCGAGAAAGTAACTCACGAATTTGTGGTAACGCGACACGGTAAAAGTAATCCTCAAATGAAACAGAATATTGCAAACAATCCCATGCACCACCATGAATACGCGTATATTCATCGATTTCCACAGAATCAGGATTATCCCACCCTTCATTCATCCGTTTACGGGCTGTACTTCCACCCGCATTACACCAATCCTGAGATTGCGAATAATAAAAACCTATTTTCATTTGATAACGGCGACAAGCCTGCACAATTTCATCTACAATATCTCGATGAAAAGAAGTATAATCCACAATATTGAAAGGACTTGCTTCACTCTGAAACATAGCAAAACCATCATGGTGCTTAGTTGTGAAAACAATATATTTCATACCAGCGTTACGTGCCATCAAAACCAAACTGTCGGCATTAAAATGAACAGGATTAAATGTCGTAGCCTTAGCACGATATTCACGTACAGGAATTTTACATCGATTCATAATCCATTCAGCCCCTCCACGACGTTGTTTGTATCCATTATAGACACCGCCATACAAGCAATATGGTCCCCAATGAACAAACAACCCCAACTTTGCATCCTGCCACCAACTCATTTTCTCTTTTGCTGGCAACGGACTTTGGGCCACACACTCCATTACTACTAATACACATGAATAAATGAGAATTAGAAATCGTTTCATTGTTTACTTATTTAAAATGGTTAAATTCAGATTCTTATGCCGGGCCATTAGCTGAGCAACATAAAGAGAACGGGGGAATATATTCGACTCATTCTGACCTTCCCAACGAGCATCCGGACGACCAGACAAACGTCCTTGCACTTTCTTACCCTTCAAACCAATGCAATAATTATCGCCCGAAGCCCATGGAGACTGGATAGCTGCCCCCTTCGCCCTACAATTCCATAACACCTGAGTAACTCCAGCCCATCCGTGACCCGATCCCCAGTTGCCGCGATCCTGTACATTAATCTCGCCATCGGTATAAACGTTATCATACAAAGTCCCAGATGCCCAACGATGGTGCGGACCAATATCTGCATAAGTTTGCGATGCGATACAATTGTAAAACACATTCGGACCACATACTTTGGCACCTGTCACAAAATCATGCCTCCCTTCCGTTGCTTGACAATTCATAAACAAATTCTGCTGCCCGCAATTATTAAACGAATAGCGGAACCCACCTGTTATCATAGACTTCATTTCCAGACAACGGCAATCTGCCACCGTCACATTCTTGGAAGCCGTATCACAACTTATACCAGCATAACCGAAATAACGACATGTAATATTACGCGCCCAACAATTTTCAACCTTATCAAAGAGTAAACCGATCCACCCATGGTTGGTATCCTCATAATCTTCAAACTCAGACTCTAAACATATATTCATAACACCGACCTCACTGATACGTCCATTAAACGAATATTTATAAACTTCTCCACCCCCATACTTTTCCTCCATCTGCATGACAATAGGATTATCAATATATATGCGTTTACCTTCTACCTTTATGACCTCACGCTCATAGGAAAGATTATATTCAGAAGCTTTCCATTGGCGGGTACCCTTTCGTTCCACAATACAATCCATCCGAATATCATGAATCCACTCATCTGTACCGGGACGAAAAACAATTACACGATCACCTGGACGAAAAGCATTGGATTTCTCCACAGTAAGAGAAGTGGTCCCTACAGGGACAAAATGATCCGTAATGCGAACACGTGTCCCTTCAATTTCCTCCACACGGCCTTTACCTGATACCTTAATCAAAGGGAAACGTTCCTTACCTACAGCCAGCAAACAAGTCTCGTGCACATTATCACCCTCACCCATCAGCACGATACCGCTTTGACTGATCTGAATCGTACCATGCACAGGATACAAACCACGTTTCAACAAAATCGTTCCACGATGCCCATCGGCATCCGGCTGCTTGCGCGACACTTCATCAATTGCCGCCTGAATCATCGGTCGATTATCCTTTCCCTCAACCGGAGTCAACACAACGTCTGCCACTTTCGGGAATGGCAAGGAACGATTACCATGATGATAACCCACCTGACTGAAATCAGGAATCGTATTCCCCTTTTCATCAGGAATATAAATCAATTTACCCTCGGATGTGATCCGAACGAACGATGACTGCCAACCTGAAGACAATTTAATTTGTCCACACAGACTCGCAGAACAAAAAAGGCACAATATCAGCCAGAAACCTTGAACAAAACTCTTCATTTGTGTATTTTTCATACTTTATAGAATGTCAAAATCAGAATTAGAAGCACATATTATTTCAGATTCATATATTCCCATTTCATCACAATAATTCAACCAAGACACTCCCCTTTCGTCAACTGGCACATTCGAAACAAACATAAACGAGGGAATACGCACTTGATGGGCACAAACGCCCAATTTAGAGTCCAAAATCTTGATTCCTTCAAAAAGGTGTTTTTCAGACAAAGTTGCTTCTCACTTATAATTACCCAAAGACAGGGTCGCCTAAAATTTTTTGGCTTTAATAACCAAAACAGCGATTGTCATTTCCCGAACTCCTGCTGCTCCCATCGTCTGATACCCCATATTTAGTTGTCATAAACTTCCACGTAACCTTGGCTATATTATCAGGTTTCCCTTTTTCTGCTTTGGAAATAGTACCCTTCAAACGACCTTTTTCATCATAGATTACATTGATTTCCCTCCAAGAAAATATTCCTTTCTTATAATCAAACGTTTCTCCGTCATCGTCATACAGGAAATATCGTCCTTCTGCTTTCCCATAATGCCGTATTTCCAGATTTATCTTCTGCCCCGCCTTAGGAGCATGCAACATAGGTTCCATCATCGGAATAATAGCCCCATCCTTAACAAAAACAGGGATATGGTCCAAACCGGGTGATACGGTTATCCGTTCACCGTTACCAACATACTCACCCGTATAGAAATCATACCAATCCCCTTTAGGGAGAACGACGTAACGTTCTTTCTGCCCTGTAAACATTGGAGCCACCAAAAGATACTCACCGGCCATGTACTGATCCTTTATTTCTCTCGAAATGGTTTCCATATATGGATTATCATCCAAATTATCATTCTCTACTTCCATACGAACCGCTTGTTTTGGATTAAATCCGGATTCCAAATTGACAGCACGGAACGGAGGAATACCATCAAAATGATAACGTGCAAATTCTGTATACCAATAAGGCATCATCCGCATACGCAAGATTGCATATTCCTTAACTTGTTCAGCAACTTCTGGAAACGACCACGGTTTAGTGCCACTGGACCAAGCATTAATCATGGCCATCGGCGAAAATACCACAGACTGAAAACGTCGCAACCACTCTTCACCCGTCTTAGAACTGCGCACTTCAGGAGTCCACAACACTCCGCAAAAGCCTGAATTAACCAATGCTGTTATAAAATCCTGATGGCTATAATAATCATTATAAATCACATAAGGAAAGGAACTGGCTCCCGCATTGGAGCCACGAACCAAACCGAATGTACGCTGATTATATTTTTCATATAACTTTGAAGTAGTACGTTGCATCCACAATCCATATGTCTGACGCATCTGTTCAGCAGGAATTCCACTCGGAAAAGTTGCCACATCGGGCCACAAATATCGATCATATCCATCTACCTCATCAATTTTATAACCACTGACACCTATACCAATATGCTCCTTTTCCAGTTTATCCATCCAAAGCTGACGAGCAAGACTGTCAGCCATATCGGGAACAATACCACACCATACCGTATGGGAACCGCTAACAGGATACATCCGCTTATATATATCTGATTCAGGAGAAAGATAAGGATTAGTCCACAAATTAATACGCACTCCCTTTTTTGCCATCTTTTTGATAAAATCAACAGGATTTGGGAAACGCTTTTTATCCCATTCCAACGTACAGGGATAAGCTTTACTTTGCCAACCTGGTTCCAAACCTATAAAATCCAATGGAAATCCACGACTTTCAAATTCATCTATTTCTCTTTCCACATCATCAGCCGTATATAGTTTCTGCGTACGTTGTGTAAAACCCAGTCCCCAGCGAGGAGGCAAAGCGCCACCCCCACAATACAAATTATAACGACGAATGGCATCCATAGGAGTAGGCCCTGCAAAAAGAAAAATCTCCACACCTCGCGCAGGAACCAAAATAGAAACTGCATCAGAATAAGGAGCAGACGTCCAATCCTTATCTGTATTCCTGTCTCTGGCAATCGGGGCATTAGGACTATCCTTATGTACGCCACTCCCTGCATAGACTGTCAAATAACGAGCTGAATTAACCAAAATGCCATAGCCCAAACTGGATACATAAAAAGGAACAGGGGCATGTGTACGTCCATTGTCTTTACCACCATAATGATCCACATGCAGATTCAGAATTTTTCCACGCTGATGAACCGTCTGAAAATTTAGCCCAAACCCAAATATTTGTTCTTCCTTTTCCAGCGGTATCTGAAGATATGTCTTTCCATCCTGAACTGTTCCAACAATTTCATTTGCCAACTCTGGCAAATGTACCTCAGGCAAGCGTGTAAAACCTTCTTTCAAAGGAAGAACCCCTGCAACCGTCAACAACGAATAATCCTCTGGTGTCCCTATTACACCTTTCCAAACACCAGATTCCATTTGTTGCCACACAATCTGTGCCCGTATTGGAAATAACAAAAGGCAAACAACTATTCCTAATAGGATTCTTTTTGTATTCACTTGATTGCTAAAAAATAATTGTTATAAAATCATTCTATGTAAATCCATCATTTGATTTGTAGAAAAGCTGTAGCTATCCCCTCTGCCTTAACCGATACATAGGAAACACCGCCATTCAGCCGCACACGGATTCGAGCCCTGCCGTTTTGGGCCTGTACCTTACGAGAACCGATAGAAGTACCCTGATTCTGAATCAGAGTTCCATCTCCAGTCAGGCCAAAGTAAACAAAGTCGTCTGCATCTAGACATTTCACACCGTTCTTGTCCACCAGATAAGCCTCAACCTCTGCTACTCCGTCGGTTATTATCGAAGAAGTTACCTCGAGGCGAGCGGGTTTCTCCCATTTTTCGGTCTGATATTCAAAGGAAATCTCGTCTTCCACCACAGCCTTTCCGTGCGAAACGGCTTTCAGCACATTCTTCCCTTTCTGAAATTTCACGTGCCAATGAAGGCCGGCAGCAGGGAAGTCCTGTGAATTTCTTTTTCTGATACCCTGGCTCACTCCATTCAAGAACAATTCTACCTCTCCGCAATTGGAATAAATCAGCACCTCCTGTTCCTGGTCAGGCTCTCCCCAACGGATGGGCCACGTGTGTCCATAGATATGAACCATCGGCTCTTTTGCCCAATAAGACTGGAAGACGTAATAGGCTTCCTTCTTCGTGAAATCGCGTTCTACCACTCCCTTCTGATTGACATAAGGGACAGGATTCTCAGGACGGACAGGTGTGGAAAAATCCTTGAAGGGCCAGTAGGCCGTACCCGTCAGCCACGGCATCGTCTCCTGCTCCTTCAGATGCCAGTCTATCAGGCGTACGATGTAGGATTCACTCCATTCGTTCTTCTTCTTTGTCCAAGCTTTCAGATAGCTTTCCGTATCCCAACCACCATCGATTACCTCGTTGTGACGACCGGCATGGCTGTCTCCACCCCACTCCACATGCAAGAAACGCTTCACCTTCTCCATTTCTTTCCGCGAGGTTTCCTTGTAATCGGTGAACACACCACCATACCATCCCCGCCAGATGGAAGGTGAATAGACATCCACAATGTCGCTACAGAAAGCACAACGGCGGATAGCCGTCAGGTGGCTGGCATCCAAACGATGGGCCAAACTATGCAATTCGCTCATGAAAGCGCGAATCTTGGCCTTGTCGAATTCAGGGAAATCATTGGGCCAATCATTCTCGTTGCCCAGCCCCCAGATGATGACAGAAGGGTGGTTGTAGTGTTGCTCTATCATATGAGTGAGCATCCGCTTGGCCTGTGCCTGATATGCTTCACCTCCCAAACCACCTCTACACCAGGGAATTTCCTCCCACACCAGAATGCCCAGTTCGTCACAAAGATTCAGAATGATTTCCGATTGCTGGTAATGGCCCAGACGGATAAAGTTGACACCCATCTGCTTCATCATCTTCATCTCCTCCACCATCTGCTCTTCGGTCATCGCTGCTCCCACACCGGCATGGTCTTCGTGGCGGTGGGTTCCCCGCAACAAAAGTCTCTCGCCGTTCAAGAAGAAGGGACCTTTCTCCTGAAACTCATACGTGCGGAAGCCGAAACGTTCTGTTGATACCCATGTCTGTCCATCGGCCGTAACAGATACCCGACAGGTATACAGCTTCGGAGCGTCCACATGCCACCAGACGGGTTTCTGAATCTCGATATCCTCCACACGGAAATCACCCAACGGTACTACCGAATCCATCTGACGCAAAGCTACGACCTCGCCTTGAGGATTCTCTATTTCGACAGAGACAGAAGCCGTTTTCACATCCGTTGGATTATAGAAACGGCCGGCAATGCTCAGCACTCCCCGTTTGGAGGTAGGCACTTCAGGGGTAATCTGCAAGGAGCTGACCGAAACGGAAGATGTATATACCAAATTGACATAGCGGTAAAGGCCTCCATAAAGATTGAAGTCAGATAAGTCGGAAGGAATCATCTCCGCATCGCGCGAATTGTCACAACGGATGCTCAACGGTACCTTCCCCTTAAAACACTCCGCACCCTTGGTAGCCAAGAAACGGTTGACGGCTGCTGTTATATCCACATTCCAGCTGTCGTAACCTCCTACATGAGAGGCTACTTTCTCCATATAGACATATACTTCAGTCTTCTGCCCAGCTCCTTCGAATTCCAGCAACACACGTCCGCCGGCATAAGGGTTGTTCACATCGAGCAGCGTCTTGTACCAACCCGGCCCCTGATAATAGTTCACATCAGGGTCAACCCCATCTTCTGCGTTGAAGCAATGCGGAAGAGTGACCGGTGTCCATATCGGCTGACATTCGGGCTGTCCCTTCCGTACAGGGCGCACCAGCTCCCAAACGTTGCCCACATCACCCTTCAGGAATTGCCAATTTTCAATCAATCTAATTTTTTTGTCTTTGGCCACCGGAATCTTGGCAAACAAATCCATACTTACGCAACAAAGACAAAAAAGGACAAAGCAACAACGTTCAATCCATCCACTCATACGCAATATATTTTTTAACATAAAACCACACCATTACTGTTTGGCATCCAAATAAAGCAGATTAAAACGATCATCGGACTGACGAACGCTATAGGACCAGAAAAGACGTAAATAATCGTCTTTTCTATCAGGATTCAAGCAAGTCGCAATGCGATACAAGTCCTTGCAGAAACTCTGTATTTCTCCATCCCAACCACTGATTTGCTGATAAGGCCATGCTTTCTCTCCCTTTTCTACATACGGAGTCAGGAAATCAACAGCCTTGTAGAAGCTCCTTCCGTCCTCCGACTCCATCCGATCGATAGACAGACCAGCCCGTTTCGCCAGGAGCATGACATTGATGACATGGGTCAGATTTTCTCTGGAGTAGTGGAAAGCAAGTGTTCTGCGCAGTTCCTGCGGCTGGCTGCCATCCGGTTCTATCTGGCGAAACAAGCGTTTTTCAGGGAAAGCCTTGATTGTCTTCTCAGCCAGCCCTCGGTTACCCGAATAGAGAGCGAAAGCAATGATCTGCGTATCGTAGGACACGCTATGATTATTCGCACTGGCAGACTCCTTCTTGCCTTGCGGGCTTGTCAGCATCCATTTGGTCAACCGTTCGAACCACGTTTTCAGTGTCTTGCTGTCCGCCTCAGTAAACGAATGTGACTTTTCCAGCAAAGTCACCGCCTCCAGCATTTCGATAAAGGAGTAGGTATCAATAAGTCCCGAACTGCGTCCCTTGTTATTGTCTTTTCCCATCACCACTTGCGAATACTCCAGATTTGGATTCATACGGGTAGCCTTGTCCAAGAACCAGACGCGTACCTGTTTCGTAGCTTCAGCCGCATACCGCTCTTCACCACTGAAATACCAGGCCAATGTCAATGCAATGACCCTGTCCACCATCTGTCCCAAGGGATAGCGGTCGTAATCGAAGATTTCAGGATTTACCTCCCCGTCTTTACTTATGTAGGGAAGTCCGTCGGGCTTCGAGGGATCAGGCCAATAATATCGGGCGATACTCATATAGTCGTGCTTGTCACCACTGGCCGGAACCTGTTTCTTCATCATGACTGAAAGCGGTTCCTGCTTCAACCAGTCGTCTGCTTCCTGAAGCAATGCCTGATAGGAAGCTACATAAAAAGGAGTCTGAATCTGTTTCTTCACTTTGGCCAGATGCTCCATGTTCCAAACAGAAGTTACTTGGATGACGGGGATTTCTTTCGGCTCGGCTTTCAGCCCCAACACACAAGCCCCAAGCACACCTAACAATAAAATAAATCTCTTCATTGGTACTAAATTTTACGTGACATCATTTACAAGTTTCACTTGTCACACACAAAAATAAGAAGCTGATTTCAGAATCATTATCAATAATATCTCCAATCCTGTTAAATTCAGCTCACTCACGCCCGCTCCCCCTGAAAAGGACAAATGCCCTACCCAAACCTTTTTCCCGAACATAAAACAGCCTTTTGTGCTGGGGAAAATAATGGTTCAGGCAGGGCAAAGCAATGCTTTTCGAAACGCACTACTCACCAACTGTCTAAAATCAATTATTCACAGAGTTTGTAAATCTCGCAAGCTGCCATCAGAAAAGCACCAGGCCCATAAAGTTCCGTCATCTCACGTGTCACTTTCTTCGGGTCGGCCCCGATAGGCTGCACCCAACATAGTTTTCCATCCGGATCCACTGCATCAGTCAAAGCTTTCCAACCCTTTTTGACAACGGACAGAAAATCCTTTGCCGGCAGATAACCATGATTGATGCCATACGCCAAGCCGTAAACAATGAATCCTGTCGAACTGGTTTCGGGCGAAGGATAACTGTCAGGGTCGAGCAGGCTGGCATGCCAGTAGCCATCCTTACCTTGAAGCCCGGCCAAACGGGTAGCGAACTCAACAAACAAGGCTTCATAGAAAGGTCGGAACTCGGTATCATCATCCGGCAAGGTCCTCAGAATTTCGGCAAGGCCCGCAATCACCCAGCCATTGCCCCGTCCCCAAAAGACTTTCTGACCATTCGCTTCACGTTGGTCGAAGTAACGACTATCCCGATAGAACATCTTCTCTTCCCTATCATACAGATAATTATAGGTGGCCTTGTATTCCGCATCCATAAAATGCATATATTTCCGATTTCCTGTCACACGATAAAGGCGGGTATATACCGCCGGAGCCATGAACAAGGCATCGCACCACGTCCAACGCTCCTGCCGCAGATGTGGTACTCTAAAATCGACACTACCATTGGAAGGATGGCCAACCAACCACTCCGTACGGGCCAATGTAGGCTCCAGCATATCCTTTTCCTTAAACTTCTCGTATAAATCTATATAGGTCTGAGCCACACAGAAATCATCCGCATGATACATACGGTTGCCTAATTGCCAACGTTGCCCCGAGAATGTCTTCATCATCCAATCGTAATATGTGGAGTCGCCAGAAAGCTCTGCCCAGTCGCACAACCCCATATACCAGGCACCAGCCACCCATCCCCGCTGATCCTTGGAACCATGCTGCGTATTAGGGAACTCACGAATCTGCCAATCAGCGACTTTCTTTCCTATATCTTCAACACCCCTTCGACTCCATACATTCTCACTTCCAGCTTCGGTTCTCTGAGTTCCATTCGGTTCTCCACCATTGACCGCATAAGCAGCCATTATACTCGCGGACATACAAAAAGCCGCACAACAGACTTTAATCAATGTTTTCATGGATAGAATATTAATCTACATTTATACTTATTTTGATGTCACAAAAATAGAAGAATTCCACCAAAGATTCTATCAATTATATCCAGCTACTTTTTAATATTGTCCCAAAACCAAATAGTACTTAACGAACTATCTGTAAGTAAAGCACAAACGCTTATAAACAACCGGGCAATTACTTATAAGCAATCGTACAAATCAGCCTGTCTCCATCATACTCGTTCCTTCTTCATCTGCACCCACTCAGTCGGAGAGTATCCATAAAAATTCTTGAAGCAACTGGTGAAATAGGCATGGCTGTTAAAACCGGCATACACGGCTACTTCTGAAATCGTATACGATGTTTCCAGCAAAAGTTTCGCCGCTATTTCCAGTCTTTTATTCCGTATCAATTCCGTCGGCGACAATTCTGTAACAGCTTTCAACTTCCGATACAGGTTCGATCTGCTTAACCCCAATTCCGAACTCAGCAGATCAATGTTCAAATCAGGGTTAGAGATATTTTTCTCAATTACACCAAACAACTTTTGGGTAAAACGGTCATCACCCGACACTATTTCAATGCCCATTGCATCAGGCGAGAATTTCTTACCATACAATTTCTTCAACTTCTCTCGCGACAAAAGGATGTTTTGTAACCTGCTTACCAGAATTTCAATGTTGAACGGCTTCACAATATAGTCGTCCGCACCAACCGAAAACCCCTCTTTAATGTGTTCTACCATCGACTTGGCAGTCATTAAAACTACTGGGATATGTTCCAACTGAATATCTTCTTTGATACGCCGGCACAATTCCAACCCATCCATTTTAGGCATCATAATATCGCTCAATACCAGATTCGGATATTTTTGTAAAGTCAGTTCCAACGCATCCATGCCATTATCTGCCTCCACTATATAGAAATAGTTTTCCAAATATTCCTTCACATATTGACGTACATCCGCATTATCTTCTGCAAGCAAGATTGTCCACTTTCTTTCTGTAACCACTTTTTCCGGCTTTGTTTCCGAAACGATCACTTCTTCTGCCACAGAGCTTCCACGTTCAATATCCCCTTCAGAATAAGCGGAAGATAAAACAGGTATATAAACGGTGAATGTACTCCCTTTCATCCGTTCAGAACCTACATTAATACATCCATGATGTAATTTGACTATCGTATAGACCAAACTAAGTCCCAAACCTGTTCCTACATCTGTAGGCAAATGTCCTTCAACCTGATAGAATGGCGTAAAAATATGTTTCAATTCATCCTGCGATATGCCACAACCGCTATCTGAGACACGAATAATTGCGAATTCCATCTCTGGAGACATTTCTTCGGACAATACATTTCGAATACTTTCTGGAATCTCCTGATATTGACATCTTCTTAAGTACAATACTATCCTGCCATTATCTGGTGTAAATTTAATGGCGTTGGACAGCAGATTGAAAACTACTTTCTCAATCAAAGACTTGTCAAACCAAGCATAGAAAGGCACATTCTCTGCATCAAACTCAAAATGAATGGACTTCCGCATAGCTAAATGAGAAAAAGCCAGATGAATTTCTTGTAAAAAAGACGTTAGATTACTTTTGGATATATGTAAGTCCAACTTTCCTTCCTGACTCTTTCTCAAATCCAACAATTGATTGACCAACAATAACAAGCGTTGTGCATTACTGTAGATCAAATCCAACTTATTACGAACAATATTTGTCAGCCCAGACATTGCCACCAGTTCCTGTAAAGGAGATATAACCAACGTCAAGGGCGTCCGCAATTCATGCGAAAAATTGGTAAACATACGTATCTTATTCTCATGAAATTCATCCTGTTGTTTTTGTAATTGCTGTTGATAATAAAGTTCCCTCTCCAGCTTTTGCTTCTTGCTGACATAATACATGATAAGGAACAAAACCGTCAAAACAAGCATGGCATAAAACAGATAAGCGTACCAAGTTCGCCACAAAGGAGGATGAATTTCAATCACAACCTTCCTTGTTTTCTCCTGCCAGATACCGTCATTATTGGACGCTTTTACTTCAAACACATAAGTGCCTGGAGAAAGATTAGTATAATATGCCTCTGTACGGTTACCTATATAATGCCATTCCTTGTCATAACCATGCAGAAAAGTCGCATACTGATTCTGATTGGGAAACACATAATTCAATGCACTGTAACTGACAGACAAATTATTCTGATTATATTTCAAGTCTATCTTTTCCGTATCATCCAAGACTGCATCCAATATTTGAGTTTCATCCTGCGGATAGATGACTCGATTATTGACAATCAAACTATTCAAAACCAACGATGGGACATAAGGATTGCGATGAATTTCTGCTGGGTTAAACGTAATAAAACCATTGTTCCCCCCAAAAACGATCTCTCCGTTCGGTAATAGAATGCCGCTATGAGGTGTAAATTCTTCAATGCCAATGCCATTATTTAAATAATAGTTCACAAACGATTCCGAATGCGGATCAAACCGAGAAATGCCGCTTGTCGTAGACAACCATAAATTTCCATTCCCGTCTTCCACCATAGCAGCAACCTCATTATCTATTAATCCCTGCTTTGTTGTATACGATTTAACGATGCCTTTGCCATCCTCATACAAAGCAATGCCTCCTCCAAACATACTTATCCAGATTCTTCCACGTTTGTCTTTCACGATAGATGTAACATAGTTGTCCAATAAACGGAAACTTCCTTTTCCACCAGTATAGTAATGCTGATAATCTCCCGTCACCAGATTATATCTGAACAAACCATGACTTCTGGAACCAAACAGCATTATGCCCGGTGTCAATTCAAACAAACAACGGGCACTGAACGTTGGAAGATTGGTCCCATCCGCCGTTTTAAAGGTATTCTGCATTCTGCCATCGGGCCAGCGACATACCAATCCCCTTTCAGCCGCATTTGCAATCCACATACATCCTCTCCCGTCACGTAACATAGAATAAACTGCAGCGGTTTCCTGAGGCAATCGGTAGACAAGCCTATAAGTTTTTCGCTGAATATCAAATTTATAAACAGCACCTTTCGCTGTTCCGCACCAGATAGTATCTCCTTCTAAATACAAACACTTCACCATGTTTTGATTGTACTTCTGCGCAGAAAATCCCTCTATCGGGTAATAACTATATTTCGAGTCATCTCCTGTATAATTAAACAAAAGCATGCCACCCCCTTCAGTTGCAATATACAAATCACCATTCCCTCCATACGTCATAATCCCATATACACTCAAATAGACGTTCAATGCCTCTGCCGGATCGTGGAAAACAAAACGATTATTCAACGTACTGGAATAGTTTACTCCACCAGAATAGGTGCCGACCCATAACGTCTGACTTTTATCCACATACAATGCATAAATCGAAAAATGATTCAAATGTCCGCGCTTTAAGGATACATTCGGATGCCTTACAAAATGTTCTGTTGCCATATCCAATGCATATAACCCGTCAAAAGTCCCCACCAGCAACAGATTCTGATATTCTATTATTTTCCGGACATTACTGCTTAACAAATTATCTGATTGCGTAAATGCATGTAGGGTACCCTGTTTCAAGTCTATCCGACAAAGCCCTGTATACTTGCTTCCTATCCAAACCATGCCTTTTGAATCTTCATAAATAGTCGACACAGAATTCCCAGGGAGACAGATGCCAGATGAAGAGTCTGTCAGATGCAAACGCTCCTGCAACTGCATATCATATATCCAAACTCCACCCTCCGAAGTACCTATCCAAAATTGTCCATCATGAGTTTCACATATTGAAGTGACATTATTGTTCTGAAGTGCCTTTACTTGCTGGGAAAGGCTATAACTGCCTGTTTCCAAATCACAAATATACAACCCCAGACCTGTTCCAATCCACAAGCGATTACGGGAATCGACCAGCAGACTATTAATCGCCATTTCCTTAATCGACCGATACGGGCTATCAACAACACGTTTTAACTGGTTCGTCTTCATATTTAATACATTCAACCCATGGAATGTACCAATCCACAAGTTCTGATGAGAATCTTCGGCCAAACAATAAATATGATTATTGCTTAGGCTCAATGAGTCTGTCGGATCATTTTTATAGATGACAAAGTTCTTCCCATCATAACGATTCAGTCCATTACGTGTGGCAAACCACATATATCCTTTGGAATCTTGGAGTATATCCAGCACTGAAATCTGCGATAATCCATCCTTCAGATTCAGGTTGGAAAAATAAAAATCCTGAGACGAATATGCGTAACTATTCAATATGAATATCCCAACAAGGATAACAAAAAGGTTTATGCGTTTCATGATATTTAAAGTCTTGTTAATGCCGCAATAAAAAGCGGCTTCACAAAAATACAATCTTTTTTGAATGTACGTAACGTTTGCTTATACTATTAACAACAATATTGCATGACTATCTAATAAAGCAAATTTGCCACCTCCCTTCTTTCAGACGTACTCCCTGTTTTTTCAATTTTCCGTTCACCTTCATCCTCGTATAGCCATCAGGCAGTTCCAAAATGGCAGTTGTCTCCTCAGGCACAACCAACTCCAATGTGCTGCCGGCCGGGGTTTTCTTCAGATCGGCCCGAATGGAACGGCCGCCGGAAAGCGGTACGCTCACCTTTACCTGATTCAGATTTCCCAAGTTAGGACAAACAGAAAAGGCCTTGAAGCCTGGCTTCACCACCTGAATGCCTGCTATATAGCTGCTCAATATGGTCAAAGGGCCTCCGCTCCAGGCATGATTGTAGCTGCCTCCGCCAAAACCTTCATTGCCTATCCCCCAACCTTCCCACAAAGTGGTCAACGGGCTGTCCACCATCGCCCCATAGCGCAGCCTCATCCGATCCATGGCATCCTGATAGTAGCCCATCTCACAAAGGGCCTGCAAGACGTATTTCTCCATATAGGGGCTGGCGTGATATTGTTCTTTGAAGAAAGGCCGGATAACGGGGTATAGTTCCTTCGGCAGCACCCCTGCCACAATGGCCAAGGCCTGGGCACGGTCATCGGGCAAGCCTTTATAATCGGGCGACTTATAATAAGACCCCGTCCAATATTTCTGATGAAAAACCTGACTCAAGCGAAGATTCACCTTGTCCGCCCAAGAGGCTTCTTCCACCTCACCCACCAAACGGGCCATGCGAGCATAGCCATCCAATGCAATGGAGTACCACAAGTTGAACAGAAGCTCCATATCCTTGTTGTCGCCCCAGTCGCCCCAGGTCCATCCACCTTGTCGGGGAATGACAAGTCCATCAAAGGACGTCTTCCAGACGTGGATGTATTTCTTCACTTTGGGGAACACGTATTCAATCAGATCTTTGTCGCCCGTCCCCATATAGTAGGTCCAGAAGCCATAATAACCCACACTGGCCAGCATCTGCATGGGCAGTTCATCCTTGTAATTGCCGGCAGGTACAGGAGCAAAGATGGTGCTGTCTGCCCGTTGCCAGTCCATCAGCTCACAGATGCCTTTACGCGTCAGCCGATGGGCTTTCTCGTCCAAGGCATAAAAGGCTTCACCCAGCTCGTTCACCACGTCGCCCCACCACTGGGCCCGCTCTCGGTCGGGGCAATCCATGTAGGTGTCGCGCATCGTGATGTAAAGCGTGCGTTGCGACTTCGTCCACAGGCGGGTCAGGAAAGGATCGTCACACCAGAAACTGCCTGCGAAATCCGTATCATAGCCCGTCTCGCGGTATTTCAACTCCAGTACCTCACAACCTTCGGGTATGGTATAGACAACGTAATGGCCGTTCATCCACCCGCGGCATTCAAACTCCTGAACTCCCTCGCAAGTCGTATACTCTGCAAATACATTGGTGGCCGAACCGCCCCGATAGTCATCCGTACGGATGTCAATCCTGTGGCCGGCCGCCGCTTTCAGTTTGATATAGGGAGTCACCTGCGCATTGTAAGGCAAGTAAGCCAAAATCCGATTTCCCTGCCGCTCCGTTCTTGCATACGTCTTTAAGCCGTAGTCCTTCCACTGAGGGATGGGCCGATCTGCCAAGCCATTCCATCCAGCCTCTTCCAACGAAACCAGCCGCGCCCTGCCCCAACCGCTGTCATCATAACCTGCCTGCTGGAAAGGGATATCCTTTCGCGCATCAAAACCGATGTTCGACTCAGGCAAACGATAGTTGGGCTCTTCTCCCTCGGGCAGGTAATATGCAGGATGCCTACGCACCTTCCAAGCACTGTCCGTATCCAACGCCTCGCCGTTCACCGACAGACGGAAAGTCAGTCCTGGCGTCGGCGAATTGCGATGGCTGAAACCGTCCTTGCCGAAGTACCATACCAGTACAGCCACCAGATTGTCACCCTTACGCAAGCCATGCCTTCCCTGAAGTACATCACAATATGTATCCTTCGGATTAGGGCCACGTTTCAATCCGCCTTCTCTCACCTGCAATTCTCCGTTCACCCAAAGCCAATACTTGCTGTCCGCCGCAATACGCAGTTCCACCTCCGACGGTTCGTCATTCAAGGGCACGTTCATGCGATAGCATAGCCACATGCCGGGCGACACAGCCTCCGAAGCAGGCAACGTCAAAACTTGTGCGTGACAGACAATCACGCACAGAAAGGTGAACAAAAAGCCGAATATCGTTTTCATAGCCTGTCTATTGTTTGTTTGAGCAGATGCAATATTCGTACTTTTTTCCGAGAAATGCAAATGATGCCACACATATATACACTGCTATTGGTGACTTATACTGAAATAGGTAGACACATTATTAACCCATAAAAAGACCTATAGTT
>CATXSD010000013.1 GCA_958402075.1 Mediterranea massiliensis
AAACTACGAGCAGCTGCCCACTGCCCCCATACCGGGCGTCATTACCCGCCTGGCCATACCGACCATCATCAGTATGCTGGTAACGGCCTTCTACAACATGGCCGATACATATTTTGTCGGGAAAATCAATACGCAGTCCACCGCCGCGGTGGGCATCGTGTTCTCGCTAATGTCCATCATCCAGGCCACGGGCTTCTTCTTCGGACATGGTTCGGGCAACTTCATCTCGCGTCGGCTGGGAGCCCGCGACGTGGACAGTGCCGAGAAGATGGCGGCCACGGGTTTCTTCATGGCCTTCTTCATGGGCTGCCTGCTGGCGGTGCTGGGATTGATATTCCTTACTCCCCTGTCGGTGATGCTGGGCTCCACGCCCACCATTCTGCCCTATACCGAACGCTATCTGGGCATCATCCTGATAGGTACTCCCTTCATGGCTTCCTCGCTGGTGCTCAACAACCAGATGCGCTTTCAGGGGAATGCCGCCTATGCCATGGTGGGCATCGTGAGCGGAGCCGTGCTCAACGTCCTGCTCGACCCGCTGCTGATCTTTGTCTTCGACATGGGAGTGTCGGGAGCTGCACTGGCAACGGTCATCAGCCAGTTCTGCAGCTTCGTGCTGCTGTTCTTCATGGCCCGGAAAGGCGGTAACATTGCCATCCGCTACCGCAACTTCACGCCCACGTGGTCGTTCATCAAGGAAATCATCGGCGGAGGCACTCCTTCGCTGGCCCGTCAGGGACTGGCCAGCCTTTCCACCATTCTGCTGAATGTGGCCGCAGGCGCCTATGGCGATGCGGCTATTGCGGGCATGTCCATCGTGTCGCGCATCGGCATGTTCATCAATTCTTTCCTCATCGGGTTCGGCCAGGGATTCCAGCCCATGTGCGGTTTCTGTTACGGTGCGGGCCTTTATGCGCGTGTGCGTCAGGGCTTCTGGTTCTGCGTGCGCATCGGGTTCGTTTTCCTGCTGGTATGTGCCGCCTTGGGCTTCGGTTACGCCGAGGAGATTGTCGAACTCTTCCGCAAGGGCGATCCGGCAGTAGTGTCTACCGGTGCGGCGGCGCTGCGCTGGCAGCTGGTCACTTATCCGCTGGGGGCTTTTATCATCATCAGCAACATGATGTTGCAGACCATCCGCAAGTCGGTGCGTGCCACCATCCTGTCGTCCGCCCGTCAGGGATTGTTCTTCATTCCGCTCATTTTTGTCCTGCCCGGTCTTTTCGGACTTCAGGGAGTGGAGATGTGCCAGGCTGTGTCCGACATGTGTACCTTCCTGCTGGCCATTCCGTTGACTTTCAGCGTGCTGTTCGAGATGAAGCGGCAGGAAACTCTGCAACCTTCGTCCAAGAAATGACATTCCCGGCCTGACGGGTCGGTTTTCCCTGTTTGTAGGTTTCCATTGCCCGCAGCAAAGCGTCCGTACTCGCGTACAAGTACTCGAGTACTTATAGGGAAGTACTGAAGTAATCGTGCGGAAGTATTGCAGTAATCGTACGGGAGTACTGGCGGTATGAACCGCCCCTGTCCGATTTACGTCGTACGAACGGGCTCTGTTCGGCCCGTATTCTCATTGTCGGGTATAGATGTTTCCTTCCTCCGAAATGAGCAGGAGGGTGAGTTCGCCGTGGGGTAACAGGGGAGCGCAATGCCGGTAGCAGTGCGTCAGGACGACGTGCGCAAAGGAGGGCAAGAGTGCTTGGGGCAGGAGCGTCCACAGTTCGCGGGCCAGGGTGAGGCTGCCGATGCGGGCACAGAGGTTGTCGTTGCATCCGGCTTCGCGGGCCAGCGAGGCGATGAAGTCGCGGTTCATCGTCACCTGGCGGCTGTGTGTGTCCAGATGGCCCTCGGCCAGCTTGACGGCCTTGCCTATCATGACGCCCAGTGTGACGCGGGGCATGCGGAGGGTGTCGGCCAGTTTCAGCGTCTCGCCGATGAAGTTGCCGTAGTGTACGAAGGCTTGCGGAGGCAGGTCGGGATAGTAGGCACGGACGAAACGTTCGCTTTTGGCACCGGAGTTGATGACGACGCGGGGGCTGCCCGTGGCGCGGGCCACGTCCATGGACTTGGCGATGGAGTGGATGAAGGCCTCCGTGGAGAACGGTTTCACGATGCCCGAAGTGCCGATGATGGAGATGCCGCCCACGATGCCCAGGCGCGGGTTGAAGGTGCGTCGGGCTATCTCTTCACCTTGGGGGACGGAGAGGACGACTTCGGCCCGGAGGGGATGCAGGGGTGGTTGGGGGAGGGTGGAGAGCAGGTGGCGGATGCCGGTAGCTATCATGCGGCGCGGCGTGGCGTTGATGGCTGCCTGGCCCACGGCGGCATCCAGTCCGGGCAGGGTGACGCGGCCCACGCCCGCCCCGCCGTCGATATCGACGGGCAAGGTGTCGGGGGCGCAGGGTTGGTCCGAAAGATGCAGCACGACGCGGGCCTCTATCGTGAGGCCGTCGGTGATGTCGGGGTCATCGCCCGCATCCTTGACGACACTGGCCGAGGCGCAGACGGTCCGTCCGTCGGCCGAGACGGTGCGGCCGTTGGTGCAGGCGGCAACGGAGAGTATCTCGCCGTCGGGCAGCACCACGGGAAATTCGTCGGGCCGTCTCTGGTCGCCGTCGTGCAGGGCTTCCCACGTGGCAGCCACGGCAGCGGCGGTGGCACAGGTGCCGGTTGTCAGCCCCGTGTGCTGTGCATAGAAGTCGGGCAGCAACTGTTCCACCTTCCGGCGGAGTCCGTGTTCGCCTGTCACGGTGATGAAGGAGGCTGGCAGCGGCGGTCGGCGTAGAGCCAGGACCCGGATGCCGAGCGAGGCGGCTGCTTCGACTTTTTCTTTAAATCCTCCCGACAATCCGCTTTCTTTCAACAGGATAATGTCCGGGCGAAGCTGTTCCAGCAGTTGCCGTTCATCTTCGCCTTCGTGGTAGTACAGGAGGCGTTCGCGGGGAAATCGCTGGCGGTCGGCCAGGCGGCGCGAGCTGTCACGGTCCAGGATGCGGAAGTAGCAGGGGAAGTTGGCGTCGTGCCACAGCGGAGCCAGTTTTTCGATGCTCTGTACGCCGGTCAGGGCCAGGAAGGAGGACGGATGGCGTTGGCGTATCTGCTCCATGGCTTCGGGGTAGCCGTCCACCCATTCCACGGGGCAGGCTTCGCGGGGCGGGTAGAGGCGTTCGAAGCGGACGACCGGCAGGGACAGGCGTGCGGCGGCTTCGGCCACGTTCTGATGCAGCTGTGCGGCAAAGGGGTGTGCGGCGTCCACCAGCAGCCGGATATCGTGCTGGCGGCAGAAGTTGGCCAAGGCTGCTGCATCCATGCCGCCCTGCAGCCGGATGCCGTGGTGCAGGGTCACCTCCTGCTCGTCGCCGCGGGTGGAGTAGTAGAAGGGCTGTCCGGCCTCTTCCAGTGTCTTGGCCGCTGTCCGGCCTTCGGTAGTTCCTCCTAAGATAAGAATCATACGGGTGTCTGGTTAGGGATGAAACGGTCAATGGTCGGTGGCGTTGCGGTACAGGTGGGCAAACTCGTGGGCATACAGGCGCGAGAGGCCCTGACGGTTGTCGATGGCTTCACCCACCACAATCATGGTGGTCAGCGTCAGGTGGTTGTCCTTCACGATGCGGGCCAGGTCCTTCAGCACGCCGCGGTAGATGCGTTCATCTTTCCACGTCAGGTGGTAGCAGGCGGCCACGGGCGTGTCTTCGGGATACTCCTGCAGCAGTTCGGCCTGTACCTGGTCTACGATGCCTGCACTGAGGAAGATGCACATGGTGCTCTGCGAGCGGGCCATGAGGTGCAGTTTCTCGCGCGGAGGCATGGGGGTGCGTCCCTCGCCGCGGGTCAGGATGATGCTCTGTACCTTCTCGGGGATGGTGAACTGCGACTTCAGGGCAGCAGCGGCGGCCTGGAAGGACGAGATGCCCGGCGTAATGTGGTAGCTCATGCCGTAGCGGTCGAAGTAGTTCATTTGCTCCTGGATGGCCCCGTAGATGCAGGGGTCGCCCGTGTGCAGGCGGACGATGAACTGCCCGCGGTCGTAGAATTCCTTCATCAGGGCGAACTGTTCCTCCAGGTTCATCGAGGCGGAGCTGCGTACCGTGGCGCCGGGCTTGGCGCAGTGGGTCAGCTCGCGGGGCACCAGGCTGCCGGCATAGAGTATCAGGTCGGCCTTCTCCAGCATCTGCCGTCCGCGTACCGATATCAGGTCGGGGTCGCCCGGTCCGGCTCCCACGATCTCGATGTGGCCGTGGTCGGTCAGTACACCCGGACCGATGGCTACGGCCAGCGTATAGTTACTGCCTTTCTGCTTGTCCAGTACCAGCCGTCCGCCGTCCGAGGCCAGCAGGGCGGCTGCCTCGCTGACGCTGGGAGTACCCATGTGCTTCTGCACCACTGCGCTCGGGGTAGGTACGTCGACGGTCTTCAGCTCGTCGGCTGTATAGAAGTGTACGGTCTGACGGGTCTGGAGTTGCTTGACCACGGGCTCTTCGCGCTTTTCGCAGATGGTGGCGTAGTCGGCAATGGCCGCCGGCTGGAGGCGGTGTTCCAGGAGGGTATCGTTCAGGCGGGCGATGATTTCGTCGGTGGGGCCGGCTTCGTGGGCCAGGCCGATGCCTGCATGGAGAACCTGGGGAATGTAGTAGAGGGTGGGCACTCCGGCCGTGTCGTGGAGGAAGGGCGTCAGGAGCAACAGCAGTTCGTAGGGTTTCAGGTCGATGTCCTCGAAGCGGCCGCAGCGGAGGGTGACGTGTGGCGGGCAGGTCCGTTCCAGTTGTTCCACGCCCGGCACGCGCGCACCGATGTAGAGCAGGGTGGGCACCTGCTTGACAAACAGGCCGATAAGCCGGTTCAGGGCGCGGTGGCTCTCTTCAGTAGGCGACAGGGGACGCCCCGCAGCGTCGGCGGGCAGGCAGGTCCAGCCGTTCGGCTGGCCCAGTGTGTCGAGCGCCCACAGACCGGTGCGGTCGCTTTGCGTGGTGACTACGGCTTCGGCTCCCAGGGCGCTGGCCACGTCCTGTGCCAGCTCGTTGGCTCCACCGATGTGTCCCGAAAGCACGGGGATGACGTAGCGGCCGGTGCTGTCGATGCAGACTACGGCGGGGTCGGTATGCTTGTCCTGGATATAGGGGGCGATGCTACGCACGCAGATGCCCATGGCTCCGATGAAGAGAAAGGCATCGAAGCGGTGGAAATGTTCTTTCAGGAACAGGTCGTAGCTGTCTATCGGTTGGCAGTCGTCTGCCTGCACCGTGGTGCTGACGAGGGTTGTCTGCGGAAATTCGCGTACAAGCTGCCGGGCTATGCCCAGACCTTTTTCGGATATGAGGAGAATCGCTGTTTTCATGCTAATGCTAATGTTTTGACGTTAAAAGGTAGCTTTCAGGATATCGATGGGGTTGTAGTCGTTCAGCGTCACGTGCAGGGGTGGGCAGAGCTTCATGCCCAGGTTGCGGATGCTCGTGCAGAAGGCTTCGCGGCTTTCGGCCGATACGGAGTTGAGCACGATGCAGCCTTCCGGCAGGAGCACTTCGCGGATGCGGGACAGCATGTCGTCCAGCCGTCCTCCGTGGCCTCCGATGAACACGGCGTCCGGACGTGGAAGGTCCGTTAAATCGGCTTGCAGAAAGTTGCCGATAAGGGGCGTGATGCCCGGCACGCCGAAGCGGCGGCTGTTCACTTCCATCAGATGCCGGCCTTCGGGACGCACTTCGAACGCCACAACTTTGAGATGAGGAAACTGCAGGCGGGCTTCGATGGACACGGAGCCCGTGCAGAAACCGATGTCCCACAGGACGTGGCGGCCCGACAGCCCGAGCGCTTGTAGCGTGAGCAGACGGATGGGCGCCTTGGTAATCATGCGTGCCCGTCCGTCCAAGTGTTCGAAAGCCTCGTCGGGGATGCCGAAGGGGCGGGGAGGAAGCGGTTGGCGGGCCACAAGCATCAGGTTGTTGGGATGCTCGAAGCGGCTTTGCGAGGCTTCTTCCAGGCTCATCTGCCGGATGCGTTCTTGGGACGGGTTGCCCAGGTGTTCGCCCACGTACATCGTGTAACCGTTGTAACCAAAGTCCAGCAGGCGGCGGGCAATGGCGTCGGGCGTATGTTCGCGGTCGGTCAGCAGGCCGATGTGTGGGGCACGCTCCATCAGGGCACGGTCCAGTTCCTGCCAGGGGCGGCCGGTGAGCGACACGGTGCGCATGTCGTTGTAGGGCATCACCAGCCGGTGGGCCAGCGTCTGCAGGGAGTTGAACGACGGGAAGAGGCGGATGTCTGCCGCAGGCATCTTCCGCCGGATGGTATTGGCGAAGCCGAAAAAGAGGGGGTCGCCCGAGGCGAAGACCAATAGCGGGCTGCCTTCGGAGGCGAAGTGGGCTTCGTAGCGGGCAAAAACGTTGTCCAGCGGCACGGTGATGTCTATCCATCGGGTACCGTCGGGCAGCAGGGACGACACGATTTCGCGGTGGCGGATGCCACCCGAAAAAACTTTCCCGCAACGGATGAGTTCCTGTACTTCGGGAGGGAAGTAGGGCTGCGGGCGGTCGTCCATACCGATGACTATGAATTTCTGTTCCATATGGCAGTCTGTTTTCTCTTTGTGTTATACATCTCTGCCGGGGCGCAGTTGTTCGGCGTCGTTATAGCACAGGATGGCGTTGACGAGGGTGGCGGCCAGGTTGCTTCCACCTTTGCGTCCTTTTACAATGATTTTGGGAATGTCGGTAAAGGGTTTGACCATGTGCTTGGATTCCTGCACATGTACGAAACCGACAGGAGCGGCCACGATGCCGGCCGGGCGGGCCTTGCCCTTGCGTATCAGGTCGCACAGCTCCATCAGGGCGGTGGGTGCGTTGCCGAAGACGTACAGAGCGTCGGGATGCTCCTCTACGGCCAGGCGCGTACCGGCCTGCGTGCGGGTGATGCCTTTGGCCGAAGCCATTTCGGCTGTGCGGGGATCGCTCAGGTAGCATTTCACTTCTACGCCCAAGCGTTGCAGGGCTCCTTTGCGGATACCGCTGGCGGCCATGGTCACGTCCGTAATGATGGTCTTCAGGTGACCGGAGGCAATTTGTTCGTACAGGGTCGACACGGCATGAGGGTCGGTATGCAGCAGTTGCTCCATCTCGAAGTCGGCTGTGGTGTGGATGGCGTGCAGCAGGGCCCACTTGTGGTCGAGGGGAATGTCGGGATGTTGCAGTTCGCGTTCGATGGTGCGGAAGCTGCGTATCATGATGTCCTGCCCGACGGAAGCTCCCGTAGTGTTGTCTTCCCGATAATATCCGCGTGGCGTGACGAACGCTCCCTGCCATTCATAGGACTGGGAGTTGCCGATGATGACGACGGTAAACATGTCCACATTTTCGGGGTTGAAGTCCTGTAACGTGGTGATGTGTACTTCCTGTTCGGGGCGGCCTGCCTGGCGGACGTAGCCTACGGGTGTCTGGGGTGAGCAGCCTTCTTGCAGGAAGATTTCCTTCAGACGGTAGAGCTGCCAGTAGCGTCCTTCGCTCTTGGGGTTGTAGACAGCCGTCACGAAGTCGGCCTGGGCAGCGGCCCGGATGCGCTTCTCGATGCGCTCCCAGGGAGTCATCAGGTCGCTCAGAGAGATGACGCAGAAATCGTGTCCCACAGGAGCTCCCAGCAGGGAGGCTGCCTTCTGAAAAGCGCTGATGCCGGGCAGGGATACAACCTCGACCGCACTGCCCCGCTCACGCTTCATTTCGTAGATGAGCGGCGTCATGCCGTAGATACCCGCATCGCCCGAACTGATGACGCAGACGGTCTTGCCCTGTTCGGCCAGTTCGAAGGCCTGTTCGGCCCGTGAGCGTTCTCGCTTCATGCCCGTATCCACGCATTGGGTACCGCTGTTCAGGTAGGGGTTGACAAATTGGAAGTAATATTTGTAGCCTACCACTACATCAGCTTCTTGCAGGGCGGCCTTGACGGCAGGAGTAATGTCCTGTTCGTTGCCCGGACCTATGCCGGCAACGATTATTTTCGGTTGTTTCATTGCTATGGGTTCCATAATGTTCGGCAAATATACGTCTTTTTCGTCGAACAAGCGGCCCACCTGTACACATTATATTATCGGATGCGCTTGATGAAACGGGCCGGAACGCCGCCTACAATGGTATCGGCGGGAACGTCTTTGGTCACGACAGCTCCGGCGGCCACGACGGCATTGTCGCCGATGGTGACTCCCTGCAGGATAGTGGCATTGGAGCCTACCCATACATTTTTGCCCAGAACGATGGGGGCGGGGTAGGTAGTGCCGCGGTCTTCCGGTAGGAGGCCGTGGTTGAGTGTGGCAAAGACGACGTTATGGCCTATCTGGCAACCGTCACCCAACGTCACACCGCCATGGTCCTGGAAGTGGCAGCAGGCGTTGATGAATACGTTTTCGCCCACCGTGATGTTTTTCCCGAAGTCCGAGTAAAAGGGAGGAAAGACCCGGAGTGTATCGGGTACCGGCTTGCCGAACAGTTCGGAAAGCAAGGCCCTCACTTCTTCGGGTGTATGATAGGCCGAGTTCAGCCGGAAGGTGATGCGTCTGGCTTCGTTGCTCATGTCGTCCATCAGTCGGTGAATGGGTTCAGTGTTGAGTGCCTTGCCGGTCTGTACATACGATAGAAATTCAGAAAGTGTCATGAAAGATAGATGTTTATGGTTGTTCAATGTTGATTTTCCAAAAGATGTGCAAAGGTAGGCAAGGACACGGGGCCGTCTTGTAGACAAACGAAGGATTTTTGTAACCTTTTTACGGTTATTCCACTTCCTTTCCGGCAGCATAGGCCGCTTTCTTCTCCATGATGCCTACCGCACGGTGGGTCATGCTGAAGCGGATATGCTCGATGAAAAGGTCCTGGATTTCGGGTATCTGTCCCAACCCTTCCTGACGGACAGTCACGATATAGCCTTCCGCTTCCAGTTGCTCTTTCCATTCACCGGCAATGTCGTTTCGGGCATGGTCGCCTGCTACGAGCATGAAGGGTTGCAGGGTGACCGTTCGGGCTTTTGAGGCCTTCAGTTGGGCCAGCATCGTATCAAAGGTCGGATAGCCTTCGATGGTACCGACATGGAAGTTGGTCCACCCTCCGGCTTTCAGCATGTAGTCCATCTGGCTGTAGGTGGCGGTACTGGGAGTATAGGTGCCGTGGCCCACGAGGACAAAATGCTCCTGGTTCTGCCGTCCCTTTTCCGATGGGTCGGTACTCAACCGCTTGGCCAGGATAGAGGCCACTTTTTTGCAGTCGTCCACTGAATAGAGCAGAGGCGTTCCGACGCGTATTTCGTTGAAGAAGGGGCGTACACTCTCCACGTCGCGACGCAGAGATTCCATTTCGACACCGTCGATGATGTTGCTGCTCTGCACCAGGACGCGTGTGTAACCTTCGGCCCGCAGGCGGAGCAGGGCTTCCAGCGGTGTGTCCTTCCGGATGCCGCGTTGCTTGAGGCGGCGGATGACGATGCGCGAGGTATAGGCTTCACTGAAGGTCAGTTGGGGAAAGGCTTCCTGAGCCTTTCGGTTGAGGGCATCGATGGTCAGGGCACGGGTGTCGTCGTAGGTGGTACCGAAGTGTACCATCAGCAGAGCGGCTTTCTCGCCGGCCTTGAGGTCGGCAAGAAAGTCGCTGGAGGCGAAGCCGCCTTCTCCGCGCACCTGGCAGAGAAAGACGGTTTGCCATAATAAAAGTAAAGTAATGGCTTTTCTCATAAAAGGATTATTCTGTTATTGGTTGCTCACTACACGGAGGATGTCGAAATAGAAGCCGCTGTCCACTTCGGCTCCCTTTTCTACCTTTCCGGTAGCAATGTCGTAAATGTAGATGCAGGATTCTTCGCGGGTGTTGACTCCGATATAGGCTTTCCCGTCGACAACGGCCGTGCGTTGCGAGAAGCGGCCGGCATTGTAGGGTATTTCGGTTCCGTTGTATTTCAGGCGTTCGCGGCTGCCGTCGGCCAGGTTGATGATGGTATAGTAGTGACAGTAAGAACTGATGTTCAGAGTACCGTCCGCCGGATCGCCGGCATCATCGCGGGCATAGGCCAGAGCCTTTCCGTTGCCCAGGTATTGGAGGGTGAGCAGTTTGCCGTTGCCGTTCGGATAGCCTTCGTAGCCGGTATCAAACTGTGTTTCTCCTTTCTTGATGCGGAGCAGGTGGCCTATTTCCTTTCCGTTTGCATCGGGACTGAAGGTAGCGAGGTAGAGGTTGTCGCTCTCGTCGTACATGACGCAGTTCTGCATCAGTTCGCCATAGGCGCTGCCGGCCATTTGCTCGGCGATGTTGTTGGGCTCATTGCTTTCCACTTTCATGGTAGTCGGGTTGATGACAGCCGTATAGAAGTAAGGAGTGGCTTTTCCGTTACGTTTCGAGGTCTTGGCAAAATAGAAATAATAGAGCTTCTTGTCACTTTGACGATAAGTCAGGATACCCGAAGTGGTGAGAACAGGATATCCTTCAGGTGCCGTAATCTCGTTCAGTGTACCGCTGGCAATAATCGTCATGTCCTCTGCATTAAGCTTTGTCCAGATGATTTTGTCGGTATCACCGTTGGCTGCCATAATGATCAGGGTCTTGTCGTCGAGCCAGGCGTGTGTATACGAGCGGGCCTTGAAGGTATACCCTTCGTCAAATGGGCGTTGTGCCACGACGTTGAGGGCATTCTTGCCGGTGGTCGGATTGTAGTTCACTTCCAGTTTTACAAAGCGGTCGGCCGGCTGATAGGGTACTTCATAATAATATTTCCCTTTGACGATGGCTTCCATGGTATAAGTATTCCCGTCCGATTCAAATTCCGAACCGATGCCTTCGATGGATATTTTGTCAGCCGCGGCACTCAGGTCGGATACGCTGCGGACAATGGTGCCGTCGCCTTGGCTCATGCCACCATGCTTTCCTACGCTCATGAAGAGGTCGAAGTGATAGTTCAGATTGGTGTTGTCGTTGTTGTCACCGTTGTTTCCTTCGTTGGGATCGTTCGAGCAGGCGGTGAAAGACGAGGCCATCCATACGGCCATGCAGGCAGTCAATAGAAACTTGATTTTTTTCATGTCAATGCAAATTAATTTATAGTTAGGGTTAATTGATGAAAATTCTGAATTTGGCAAAGAAGGCCCGGCCGGGCTTTTGCAACTTGTAATTGTCGTAAGCAGTCTGGTCCAGCAGGTTGGAACATTCCAACGACAGGCTGTAGCAGTCGTTTTTCCAGGAATAGGACACACCGGCATTGCAGATGTGCTGTGTGGGGATGCGCGACTTGTTTTCGTACGAGCCATAGGCCTCCCACGTGAGGAAGTACCAGTGTACCCATTGATAGTTGAAGTTCAGACGCAAGCGGCTGTCAGGCAGTCCCACGTGATGGAAGATATAGTTCACTTCGGCTCCGCCGAACAGCCAGGGACGGTTGGGAAGGCGGTTGTTGTAGGTGGCGGACGGTTTGCCGTCGGTCTTGTATTGCTGCTGGTCGCGGGCGTCCTGATAGCTGAGGTTGCCCGAGATTTGCAGCTTGTTCTGCCAGTTGCAGCGCACTTCGCCTTCGGCACCCTTGATGTGTACAGCGGGTACGTTCTTGTATTGCAGCATGCCTTCCTTCTCAATGACCTGTACCTGGATGAAGTTGTCGACATTGCGCAGGAAACCGTTGGCCTCATAATACAGTGTGTGTCCGGCAGCCGGATGCCAGGTACCGAAGAATCCCAGATTGGCATTGTTGCTCTGTTCGGGCTCCAAAGCTACGTTGGCATAGACGGTGGTTCCGTTGCCCAGCAGCTCGCGGGCAATGGGCAGGCGGACGCTGTGCTCGAAGGAGGCTTTCAGCGAGAATGGTTCTATGAAGGTAAAACGGGTACCCACTCCGTAGCCACCGTAGTTTTTGGTGAGGGAGCCTTGTACGGTGTTGGAGCCGGTTGTGGCACCCGAGTCGGTCTGCCGGATGTTGGCATGGTTCACGTAGTCCTTGACGAAGAAGGTATTGTTCCATCGGTCGCTGAAGAACGACTGGTGGTAAGAAAGTCCTATGATATGTTTGGTCAGTACATCGTTCGACGGTACGAAGTCCGTGTCCACATCGTCGTAGCGGTCATTGCCCGTGCGGTTCATCGAGTAGTCCGCATTGAAGCTGTGGTGGCTGTTCAGGGCATAGTCTGCGTTGATGTGTACCAGGGTCATCGGTCGCTTGTAGTGGCGCATCGAGCGCTTGTTTCCCGTAATTTCGTTGCGCGAACTTACGATGTAGTCGCCGTTCCAGTTGTACTTGCGGTAGGCGGTATCTACGGTCAGCGAATGGTCCCAGGTATGCGACAGCGAAGCATTCATCTGCAACCCCTTTACCAGAAAATTGCGCTTCTGGTAACGTGCCGAAATGTTCCAGGCATCCGTCTGACGTTCGGCCATGCCGTAGACTACGGTTTGTACCGACCCAGTCTGCAGTTCCTTGTCTACTTTGGAATACGAGCCCGACACGAAGAAGGCATCGGCCCAAGGCTGGTTGGCAAATCCTATTTCCACTTGCCCCAGCAGGGAAAAATAGTCGTCATGGAAACGCTTGCGGTCGGCATAGACATACTGGTCCTGCTCTTCGTCCCATACTTCGACGTTTTTCATCCGATAGTCGTTCTTCGAGTAATTGATGCCCAATGTCGGACGGATGATGAGGCCTGTCCGGCGTTCCACCAGTTGGGCGTTCAAGTCGGCCTTGTGGGTATGGAACGAGCCGATGCCATACGATACGTCCAGATAGTTCTTCTTTTCCTGTTTGGTAATGATGTTGATGGCGCCGCCCAGAGCATCGGTACCCAGATGGGCGGGAACCACTCCTTTGTAGATTTCAATGCGGTCGATGACGTTTACCGGCAGATTGGCCAGCGTCACGTCACTGCCCTTGCTGCTGAGGGGCATGCCATCCAGAAAGTAGCGGACGGAGTTGCCCGACAGACCGTTGATGGACAAATCGAAATCTGAACCAACGCCGCCTTCTTCGCGTACCTTGATGCCGGTCGTGCGGTTCACCAGATCGTTCAGGTTGTTCAGTGAGGAAGCCATGGCCTTCACGTCGAGCGCATTGACGGCGAAGGCACTTTCCTTGAGCTTTTGCGTCTGGCTTTTGCCGTATACTTCCACGGCTCCCAGCCCTACGCTGCTTTCCTTCAGGCAGAAGTCTTTGGTCATGGAGCCGGTAATGCGGAGTGTGACTTTTTGCGTCTCGTACCCAACGAACGATACGACAACAATCTGTCGCCCTAGCGTCACCTCAAGCTCATAGCTGCCGTCTGCCTGGCTGTAACAGCCCGTCGCAGTGTTTTCGATGGCGATGGTGGCCTGTTCCACTGGCTGTCCGTCGTTGTCTGTCACACGTCCCGACAGACGTACTTTTTGTTGTCCCAGCAGGGAGGTGCTGCCTGCGGTGAGGCAGAGCAGTACCAGCATCAGCCAGATGCAGGAGTCTTTTTCTGTTTTCTCTATTTTCATATACTATCCGTTTCAAGATAATAACTGCTTGGGAAACGACAGACAATGATGACAAAGAGAAACGGCTTCCTGATGCGTACTGAAAGCAGAAAGAGTCCGACTCGATGTTTCGCCGCTTTATTCCCCGAAAGCGTAAAACGTTGGCCGATTCTGGCAGGTCTTCTGACTTGTCCCATCCTTGGATGCCTTCCCGTTCCTGGGTTGTATGGCAGGAACAGTGGCTTTGGGTCTTTCCGAGGACTTCCCTTGTGTGGGGAGGACTCACAGCAGCGGGTCTGTTCAGGACTTTCACCTGATTCCCTTTTCATCGTGCACTCCGAAGCGGGTGGAGGCAGCGAAACCAGATTCGCGTCGGCAAAGGTAGAAATTATTTTGAGTTCTCTGTCTATATGGGCAGAAATATTTTATAGTGCCGCGACAAATTGTTGCAATTATAAGGTTTTCTTATGTTACGGACTTCCATTCTTATGTCTCCGCCCGATATTGTTTGGGCGATTTGCCTACATGCTGCTTGACGTATTTTCCAAAGAAGGAAATGCTGGGAAAGTCGAGTTCATTGACTATCTCTTTGATACTCTTGGTGGTTTTCTTCAGCAAGTATTGGATGTCTTTCATGACATATTGTTCGATGAGGGTGGAAGCTGTGTTGCCGCTCACTTTTTTGCAAATGGCCGACAGGTATTTGGGTGTGACATGCAGTTTGTCGGCATAGAAAGCCACGCTGCGTGGTTTGGGGTAAGAAGCAGAAAGAATATTGATGAACTGGTTGAACAGATTTTCTGCCGAATTGTAGACCGGCGGCGAAAGGCGGACAATACGGTCGAGTGAATCGGAGAAATCATAGATGAATGCCTGAAGCAGAGCATCAATCAATTCTTTCTGATGGCGGTGGGGTGTGCCTTGCAATTTGGAACGGAGCAGGCTGTAGTACTGATAAAATACAGTTCCTTCTTCTTCGGACAGGGATATGATGGGGTGTTCTTCAATATACATCTTGAAGTTCCAGGTGCCAGAAGCAATCAGAGTGATTTGGTTGGCATAGTTGGGAGAAAGACAGAAACCGCAGCACTCAAAGTCAACGCTGACCATGCTATGTTCCACAATTGTTCGTGGATGGCATATGAGCAAGTCGTTTTTCTTGATTTCAAGCGGACTGTTGTTAAGCATCACTTGTCCTTTTCCTTTCAAACAGAGGACTACCATATAAGATTCCAGTCGGATAGGAGTGTTAGGGTGAAGATCCATTTCATGCAAATGGTCGATAATCAATATCCGGTCATCTTGGTAAATCATCGTTTGAGTTACACGATGTTGGTCCAATGGTTCCTCATTGCCTATAATCATTTTTTGTTCCATATATTCTCTTGTTTATCTGTTTCGGGTACAAAAAAACGAAAAAATATCCAATGTCTGTTGGTTGATATTTCCCGATAAGTGTCCTTGGTCGGATATTTTGTGACTGACGGGAAAAATGGCACACTTTTGCGGTGAAACGGATTCCGGGCATTTGGAGAGAAGGCTCTTACTTTGCGGCCGATATGATAAAAATGAAAACGAAAATGAAACGTATGAAAATGTTTGTAGGCATGGCTCTGTTGGTAGGGTCGGCTGTATGTGCAGGATGTGGAAACACTTCGAAGGATGTGTCCCAGACGCCGGAGCCCGTCAAGGTAAAGACGATAAGGGTTGAATCGTCTGAAATGAATGAAAGCAGACGGTTTTCGGGAACTGTGGAAGAAGAAAATGGAAGTGTACTCAGCTTTTCGGTGATGGGTACATTGAAGGATATTTATGTGGGGCTGGGCAGTCGGGTGAAGAAAGGACAATTGATAGCCCAAGTTGACCAGGCTTCCATGGAAAGCAGTTACCGGGCTGCCAAAGCTTCGATGGAACAGGCAGAAGATGCTTTCCAACGGATGAAGGAACTGCATGATAAGGGCAGTTTGGCCGAAATCAAGTGGATGGAGGTACAGAGTCAGTACCGTCAGGCATGTTCAATGGAAGAAATTGCCCGTAAAAATTTGGAAGACTGTAAACTCTATGCACCTTTTGATGGGGTAATCGCTGAAAAATCCGCAGAAATCGGGCAGAATGTAGCTCCCGGTGTACCGGTGGTGAAATTGGTGACTGCCGGACAGTTGAGAATCAGTATTCCGGTACCTGAATCCGAGATTGTTCATGTGGAAGTGGGGCAGCAGGCATCAGTCTGTGTCTCTGCGCTGGAGGATGGTCGTTTTACGGGACGAGTGACGGAAAAAGGCATCAAGGCACATCCTTTGTCCCGTTCGTATCTGGTAAAAATCAGGCCGGACCGGACAGTTCAGGGATTGATGCCAGGCATGGTGGCCGAAGTGAGTCTGGAAGCCGGCCATGGAGGGCAGGTATTTGTGATACCGGCTTCCATCCTGCAAACTGATGAGAACAACCATACTTTCGTATGGCTTCGTTCGGAAGGAAAAGCGGTCAGGAGAGTGGTGGAATGCGGAGATTTCACGTCGCAGGGAGTCACTGTGCTTTCCGGACTGGTTGCTGGTGATGAAATCATTGTAGAGGGACAACAGAAGGTGTGCGAAGGCACGCCGGTTACTTTGTAAAGGAGGCTTTGTAAAAATGGAAAAGAAACGTGGCATAGTGGAATGGGCCATGCACTATCGTCAGATTGTGATTCTGGTGACATGTTGTCTGGTAGCATTCGGCATATACAGTCTGCCTGAGATGCAGAAGAACGAATTCCCTGACTTTACCATACGGCAGGGGATGGTGGTGGCCGTAGCGCCGGGCAATACGGTGGAAGAAATGGTGGAACAGGTGACCAAGCCGCTGGAAGACTATATCTTCACGTATAAGGAGGTGAAGAAGGAAAAGACCTTTTCAACGACCCGTGACGGCATGGTCTTTATCCAAGTGGAACTGAATGACGACTTGAACAACAAGGATGAGTTCTGGAGCAAGTTCAAGCACGGAGTGGCAACGTTCAAGTCGCAGTTGCCGTCCAATGTCCTGGCCATACAGGTTATGGACGATTTTGGCGATACGTCGGCTCTGCTCATCACCATGGAGAGCAAGGACAAGACTTACAGGGAACTGCATGGCTATATGGACGAACTGAAAGACCGCTTGCGCCGCATCAAGAGTGTGGGCCGACTGACGGTGAGCGGCGAACGGAAGGAGCAGATCTCCGTTTACCTCGATCCGGCCCGTCTGTCGCAATATGGCCTGAATGAGCAGACTCTTGCGGCTACTCTGTTTACAAAAGGGTTTGTCACTTCGGGGGGGCGGATACAGACTCCGGACTATGTATTACCCGTCCATGTGGAGCAGTCTTTCAATACGCTCTACGATGTGGAGCAGCAGATTGTCTACAACGACCCTTCAGGAAATAATGTGCGGCTGAAGGACGTGGCCCGTGTGGTAAAGGAGTACCCTCATGCCGACAGCTACATTACCAATAACGGTACCAAGTGTATTCTGCTCAGTGTCGAGATGAAGAAGGGACAGAATATCGTGCAGATGGGCGAAGAGGTGGACCGTGTGCTGACTGCATTCAAAAGTGAATTGCCGTCCGAAGTGAACATGTACCGCATTACTGACCAGGCCCGGGTAGTGGGCGACAGCGTCAATACGTTCCTGCGCGAGTTGCTGATTGCTATCGGGGCCGTGGTCATTGTGGTCATGCTGTTGCTTCCGCTGAAGGTAGCTTTGGTAGCCGCTTCCACCATTCCCATCACTATATTCATTTCGCTGGGACTGTTTTACGCTTTCGGCATCGAACTGAATACCGTGACGCTGGCAGCGCTGATTGTCACCTTGGGTATGATTGTGGACAATTCGATTGTCATCATCGACAGCTATCTGGAGAAATTGGGTGAAGGCATGTCGCGTTGGCATGCGTCCATTCAGAGTGCCACCCACTTTTTTAAGTCCATCTTTTCGGCCACGCTGGCCATCAGCATTACGTTCTTTCCCTTCCTGATTGTTATCAAGGGAATGATACACGACTTTCTGCTCAGTTTTCCCTGGTCCATCACGCTCATTCTGGGTGTGTCGTTGTTGGTAGCCATGTTGCTGGTTCCGTTCATGCAGTTCTGGTTCATCCGCAAGCCGATGCCCAGCGTGCAGAAAGGTTTCTCGTTTCTGGCTGTCCTTCAGAAATACTATAACCGTTTGCTGGATGTCTGCTTTGCCCATCCGTATGTCACGTTGCTGGTGGGAATTGTTTCCATCGGGGTAGGTGTTGTATTGATGGGAAAGCTTCCCCAACGGCTGATGCCTATGGCCGACCGCGACCAGTTTGCCGTAGAGATTTATCTGCCGACCGGTTCGGCAGTCGAGAAGACTGCTGCCGTAGCCGACAGTGTGGAACATCTGCTGCGTCGGGATCCGCGTGTCCTTTCGGTGACGGCATTTGTGGGATGTTCTTCGCCGCGCTTCCATACGGCTTATGCTCCCCAGTTGGGAGGAACCAATTATGCTCAGCTGATTGTCAATACGACCGGCAACCGGGAGACGGTAGAGTTGCTGGACGAATATAGTCCCCGGTATACCAATGCTTTCCCCGAAGCCCGGGTCCGGTTCAAACAGATTGGTTTCAGCCAGGCTGTCTATCCGGTAGAGTTGCGTTTGAGCGGAAGTAATCTGGATACGTTGAAGACCATTGCCGGAAAGTATTTGGTTTTGTTGCGCAGCATGCCCGAAACGCAGTTGGCGCAGACCAACTTCAGCGAACCTCAGACGACTGTCAGTTTGCGGCTGAAGGAGGATGAGGCGGCGCGTTTGGGTATTAATAATGTACAGCTGGAAACTACATTGGCCTTGCGTTATGGGAACGGTCTGCCGATGGCCCGTGTATGGGAAGGTAATTACGATATACCGGTCACACTGAAAAGTGAACAGGCAGACAGTGCTTCTTTTTTCGATTTGAAGGATGAGTTGGTTCCTGTAGCCGGAGGATTGTCCTACGTCCCTTTGCGTCAGTTGGTGGAGATGCGTCCTTGCTCTGAAGACGGGCAGATAGTACGCAGAAACGGGGTCTACACCATTACCGTGATGTCTGATGTCCGTCGGGAAGTGAATCCGACAGCCTTTACGGAAAAGCTGATGAAGCGTCTGGAAGAAATACCGCTTCCCCAGGGAGTGGAGCTTGCTTATGGCGGCGACCGCGAGCAGGACAACGAGAACCTGCCGCCCATCATGGGGGCTCTGGCCATTGCCGCCTTCATTATCTTTTTCATTCTGTTGGCCCATTTCCGCCGCATCAGCATTGCTCTGCTGATATTTGCAAGCATGACGCTCTGTCTGTTCGGTACGGCAGTAGGTGTGCTCATTCAGGGTGTGGATTTCAGTATGACCAGTACGCTGGGCATCATCAGCCTGATGGGTATCATTGTCCGTAACGGCATCATCATGATCGATTATGCCGAAGAACTGCGGACTACCGAAAGACTGAGTGTACGTGACGCCATCTATCATTCGGCCCGCCGACGCATGCGCCCCATCTTCCTGACGTCTGCTGCCGCATCAATGGGTGTCATCCCGATGATTTTGGGCAAGAGCGGTTTGTGGATGCCGATGGGAACAGTGATCTGTTACGGTACGCTGATTACGATGCTGTTCCTGCTGACGGTACTTCCCGTATGCTATCTGCTGATATTCAGGGGTAGTACAGGGCGCAGAGTGAAGAATGAAGCTTTGGAAAGACAGTGAACCGAGTGAATATGGATGAGACAGAACAACATTGGATTATGAAAATGAACAAGAACATACGATTGATATATCTGAGTGTGGCAGCGGGTTTGTGCTTCTCCCTGCCACTCTCTGCCCAGCATGCCTATACGCTGGACGAATGCATCCGCGAGGCTTTGAGCAACAACGTGCGCATCAAGAATGCCGAGAATGATCTTCGTGCGGCCCGTCAGGACCGTCGGTCGGCCTTTACCAATTATTTTCCCAGTGTGTCTGCTACGGGAGGAGGCTTTTTGGCCGACCAGGGACTGCTGCAAATGGAGATGGCCCCCGGGCAGGGTATTTCGATGATGAAGAACGGGGTGGTCGGCGGCGTCACGGCCAGTCTGCCGCTTTTCACCGGAGGGCAGATAGTCAATGGAAACAAGTTGGCAGAAGTCAATGTGGAAGTGAAGCGGCTGCAACGTGGCTTGTCGGACAAGGAGGTGAGGCTGACGGCCGAGCAATATTTCTGGCAGATTGTCACGCTGAAGGAAAAACTGAAAACCATCGCTACGGTCGAGAAGCAGCTGGGACAACTGAATGCGGATGTCGAAGCTGCCGTCCATGCAGGGCTCACTACCCGCAACGACTTGTTGCAGGTCCGGCTGCGGCAGAACGAAACCCGCAGCGGACGCATCGAAGTGGAAAATGCCCTCTCCCTGTCGCGTAGCATGCTGGCCCAATACATCGGCCATCCTGCCGACAGCGTCGATGTGCAGATGGATATCAGCTGGAGTCTTCCGCAACGGCCCGACAGCCTGTACCGCAATCCAGACTCCTCTTTATTGCTCACCGAGGAATATCATCTGTTGCTGCAGAACCTGAAAGCCAGCCGTTTGCAGCACAAGCAGACTGTGGGCAAGCACCTGCCTACGGTGGCCATCGGCGGCGGATATGTCTACGAGAATCTGTTGGACAAGGACCAGTCGTTCTGGATAGGGTTTGCCACGGTCAGCGTGCCGCTGACGGGGTGGTGGAGCGGAACGCACGAGATAAAGCGGGACAAACTGCGTGTGCAGAATGCCGAGAACCAGTTGGAGGACCAGAGCCAGCTGCTCGTCATCCGCATGCAGAATGCGTGGAACGAACTGAATGATGCCTATAAGCAGATGGAGATAGCCCTCCAGTCCATCGAACAGGCCGACGAAAACCTGAGGCTGAACACGGATTATTATTCAGCAGGGACCTGTACGATGAGCGAGCTGCTGGATGCACAGACTCTGTATCAGCAGAGCCGCGACAAGTATGTGGAATCGTGCATGCAATATGAAGTGAAGAAACGCACTTATCTGCAGGCTACGGGCCGATAATTTGTCTTTTTCGATTTTCTGCGTATCCCACACAAGGGCACGGAAGCTATCGGATGTCTGCCGGCGGAAACTACTCTTCCTCTCCGCGGCGGTCTGCACAGCTCCGTGCCCTTTCTCTGTTCTGGCGGTAGCGCAGCGGAGACAGGCCGGTCTTCCTGGCGAAGAACTTGCCGAATACCGACTGGTCGGAAAAGCCGAGGAAGTCGGCTATCTCCTTGACGTCCATGTCAGTGCATTCCAGCAGACGTCTGGCATCGGCACAGATGAGTTCGGACAGGTGGAAACGGACGGTCCGCCCGGTCGTCTGCTTCACGACCCGCGACAGGTAGGTGGTAGACACGTGGAGTCGATCGGCATAGAAGCGGAGGCTGTGGCACTGGCGGTAATGGGCGGCCGACAGCTTCTTGAACTCGCGGAAGAGTTCATTCGAACGGCTGACGCTGAGGGCGGCCGACGAACTGTTGCGGCACAGCAGGTCGCTGACCAGCAGCAACAGAAAGCTGCATTGTTGGCGCACCATGCCGTTTCGGAAAAAACGGAACGACTGCATTTCACCTTCGAACAGGGTGAACGTCTTTTGCAGGTAGGCATGGTCGGTCGGAGAAAGCTGGAGGACAGGAAGCCGGTAATTTCCCAGAAACGACGCCAGCTGGCTGTAGAGGGCATGCCCGTCGGGCAGGCTGTCGAAGTAAGCCGGCACCAGGTAGAGAATAAGGGCGTGGAAGTCGGGAGAGCTTGCGTAGAGGGTGGACGAGGTGCCTGGAGTCTGTACGGCCAGACTTCCGCATGTGACATCGTAGCGTCGGAAGGTATCTTGTATATATCCCTTTCCGCCGGTTACGAGGATGATGAAAAAGCCGTCTTCCATCCGCAGGCGGGCCGATGCGTCTGCCTGGTGGAGAAGGATATCATCAGTATCTTTTTGAGCGGCCTTCAGATGTTCTGTCAAGTCGAGAGCCATGTTATTCTTGCTGTTTGAGACGGCAAAAATAAGCAGAGTTTCGTTTTCGACCAAAAAAGGTTGTTCTTTTATGAACGAAAATCAGAAAAATGGAACGAACTTCGCGCCTTGAATCAATAAGGTAAAAAGAAGATTATGAATACTTACATCGTCAGACGCTATCTGTTGTTTGCCGTTTCGCTGTTTGTCAATGCCTTGGGCATCGCTTTCATAACCAGGGCGCTGCTGGGGACATCGCCCATTACAAGCGTCACTTATGTCTTGAGTATGTTCACTCCACTGACCATCGGGCAGTGGACCATCCTGTTCAATCTGTCATTTATGGTGTTTGAATTGTTTTTCATGACCCGCAAGGATTTGCGGTCCGACTGGCAGGCCTATCTGATGCAGGTACCCATTTCCCTTTGCTTCGGTCTGTTCATCGACCTGTCCATGAATATCCTGTTCTGGCTCCATCCGACCGATTACTTTCTGGAAGTGGTCAGTCTGCTGATAGGTTGCTGCATACTGGCGGCCGGCATCGCGCTGGAAGTGAAGGCCAGTGTGGCGATGGTGGCAGGCGAATATTTTGTGAAGTCCATAGCCCGCCGTCTCCGCAAGGATTTCGGATTTGTGAAATTGAGTTTTGACGTCACGCTGGTCATTCTCTCCTGTGTGTTGTCGCTGGTGTTTATGGGAGGCATTTATGGTGTGCGCGAGGGGACGGTCGTGGCGGCGCTGGTCGTAGGCCCTATCGTACACTTCATCAGCCCGTATTATCGTTTCCTGGACGGATGGATCCAGCCGCGTACAGTGGCCGTTTCCGATGCACGGACGCAGGGCGGACACAAGATCATCACCATCGCCCGCGAGTATGGCAGCGGCGGACACCTGCTGGGGGAGATGTTGGCCCGCGAGCTGGGTGTGAAGCTCTACGACCGTGAGTTTATTCGCATGGCCGCCACCAAGCTGGGCATGGACGAAGCCTATGTGCTGAAGAACGAGCAGTCCATTCCCTCCTTCTGGCTGAAGTGCATCTTTGCGCAGAGCGGAAAGAATTCGTTGGACCGGAGCCTGTCACCCGACGACGTGCTGTTCGTGGCCGAGAGCCGCATGGTGCAGGAGCTGGCCGCAAAGGGGCCGTGTGTCATCGTGGGCCGCTGTGCCGACTTTATCCTGAAGGACAATCCCAACGTCATCAAGGTGTTCTGTTATTCGGACCCTCAGAGTGCCGTCCGCCGCTGTACGAAGGAATATAATCTGACGGCAGAGGATGCCGCGTCGGAAATCAAGCGTATCAACAGGAACCGCATCACCCATTACGAATATTACACGGGCTGCAAATGGGGCGATCCCCATCATTATGACCTGCTGGTCAACACGGGCAGCATGGACTTGCAGATGGCTTGTGACCTGATCAAGGCCATGTACGAGCATTGGGAGTCACGCCCCACGAGGGAGGGAGCGGAGGTACGTCCGCAGTAAATATCCGCAATGCCTGCAGCAAATCGTCAGTACTTCTTGGGGATTAACTCCAGTACTTGTGTGGAAGTACTGGATATATCCTGCACTCTTACAGATTCTCGGGAGTATTGTGTGACGGGAAGGAGTATGACTTTTCAAACATGTTTTCCAGCAGTTCGATTCCCGTCCGGGTTCGGAAGATGTTCCGTTTGACGGCATTGACGGCTTCGGCGGAGAGGCTATCTTCGTAGATGTTCACCAGAAAGTCGGCTTCCACCAGAATCTGATAATCTATGCCGGTAATGTCCTTGTATGTGTGATGGTGGGCGATGAGCCAGCAGACGCGGTTTGTTTGCCGGGCAGAGTAGTCGCCGGTGGCTTCGAGGAGCTTTCGGGCTTCCGCCGGTCCTTCCTGTTCCTGGTGCTTTCCGTCGCATGCGCCGTATTTCTGTTCGCTGATGTGTATGCCGATGTCGTGTACGATGGCGGCCGTTTCCAGTATGAACAGAGTCTCTTCGTCCAGTTGTTCCAACGTGCCGATAACCGAAGCCAGTTGGTATACTTTGATGAAATGCTGGATGCGTTTGGGGTCGCCTGCGTTGTAGGCGGTCATGAGGGTTGTCAGTCGGGCGTGTTTGGGATTCATATCATGAATGTTTATTGGTGGTAGGTATCTTGAGGACCTGTATAGGAAGGGCGGAGTCCGCCGCAATCCACGACAATCTTTTGTACAATCATTCCCGGATCTGTGCAATACAGCCGTAGGGTGTGTTTGCCGGGTTTTCCTAAAGGAAAGGTTACCGCGTTCAGCGTGCTGTTGCGGAGTACGTTGTGTGCCCATTCGTGAGAGTATTCCATCGGCGTGTTGTCTATGACAACGGTTTCCAGTTGGTCCATTCTTATGCCAAAAGAAGCCCCGTGTGCTTTATCCTTGGGGAACAGTGGAAGCATGTAAAGGTAGACGGTCAGTGAGTCGTTGGCCGGGAAGGCTGTATGGTCGATGTAAAAATCATATTCCACGTATGATTTTTCGCCATTGTCCAGTCGGGCATTGCCCAGCTGGAGGGACGAGTTGCAGTAACCCAGACCGTTGATGGCCTGGAATACGATACCTCCGTTTTCCACTTTACGCTGGTAGCGGACCGGATTGATGGATATGGCTCCGTTTTCGGCCAGGTACATGTGGTGAGGGTAGCTGGTATTGTCTATGGCTTTTACACCGATGGTTCGGGTAGTCCCGTCGGAAGACTGGAGACTGATTTTTCCTTCAAAGAGATTGTCAGTGGAGGAAGTTGCCAGTTTGTTCCAGTCAATGGAGACAGATATGCGGGCTTGTCTGTCAGTCTGTCCCTGGGTGGCACTCAGTCTAATCCAGTCCTTATCGGTAGTGGCATGCCAGCTGAATGACAGCTTTCCCTGATTGTAGATTTCGAAGAAGTGTGTTCGATTGGAGTTTTTGTAGAAGATGGGAAGAGCGAAGTTGTCCTTATCCTCAGAATCACAGGCCTCCACGTATACTTCCACATTGGCTTTGTCAGTCAGTTTGATTCGGGAGACTGGTGGATATTGTTTTACTGGCAGAAAACCAGGAGCGGTGATGATGCCGTTCCATTTGCCTCCCAGTAGTTGGTTGAATTGGGCTGTAATGGCTTCCAGACTGTCGTGACAGGCAATGGCGAGATCTGCCAGTTTGTTGGTGGCGGCCCGTTGCTGGGTGGCATACCATCTGTTTTTTTGTGCCAGCAGCATTTCTTGGTTGTAGAGTCCGGAAGCCTTGACGGGATAATACAATAGTTCGAAGAAGGCCGGTTTCAGTTCGGGCGGCAATTCTTGCAGAATGCGTTCCACGACGGTGGTCATCTCCTTGTATTCTTGCATCCTTTGTTCAGCTTCATTGTAGTGAAGGAAGGAAAATTCTGTATCCTTGATTTGTTCCTTTGCGGACAGGCTGTTCCATTTCCAGTCCCATGTCATGTATTCGGGTTTGCGCAGGAAGCTGAGGTGGTAGTAGCGGTCGAGCACATAGGCGATGTCTTTCCTGTATTTTTCTCCGAAGATGCCAGTCAGGAAGTCGGTGGGATGATTATTGACGTTTTCGAAAGAGAAGCGGTCGAAGTCCCAGGCCATATCCAGAAACTGCTGGATGCCCAGTTCTCCCGGCTTGATGTCGCCCACGTTAAGCAACCAATAGCGGTTTGCACCGAGCGACCATGCCTTGTGCATTTCGGCGTACATTAGGGCCGGAGCGGTAGTGTTGAGCCATAAGTAGTCATTGGGCCATCCCAAATAGGAAATGTGGTAATACACTCCCGAGCCGCCTGGCCGTTGGCGTTCGTGGCTGTTGGAAAGTTTTTTGAGGTATCCATAGTTGTCGTCGGGCCACACGAGGGTGATGTCACCGGGCACTTGCAGACCTTTTTCGTAAATATCAAGTACTTCCTTGTACGGAACAAAAATTTGGGGAATTTCCTGAATAGGCTTTTGTATGTGTTTGGACAAAATGTTTCGTTGACTTTGGATGGCCTGGCCCAGTAGGGCAAACTTTTCGTCCAGACTGCCCCCTTTCATACCTTCATCGTGTTTGCCGCGAAGGGCGATGGTGTATATATTTTCTTTGTCGGCGGTTTGCTTGACCCGTGCGTCGAGGGCCTGGTCAATGGCTTGGCGGTTGGTCTGGTAGTTCCATTCACCTTGTGTCCGGTTGTCCCATTCACTGGCATTGTTGTAGAGAAGCGGTTCACAATGGCTGGTCGTTATCAGGATGCCGTATCTGTCGGCCATCTCCATATTGCCCGGTACGGTATAGAAAGCCTTGGTACATTCGTGCATGGCGGGTGCCATCATGTTTGCCTTCAGGCGCAGCAGCAGTTCGAATACTTTTTCATAAGTATTGGGACCAATGTCACCGACAGCGGGGTCCATACAGTGGGATGCCCATGGATGTAGTCCCCAGTCTTCATCATTAATAAATATACCTCTGTATTTTACTGACGGAGCTTGGGAGCAATAGTTCACGTAGTCCAGATAAAGTTCTTTCTGATGGCGGACGGGAACATCGGACCAGAAGTACCAGGGCGATACTCCGATGGCTTCTGACAAGCTGAGCACTCCGTAAGCAGTTCCGCGACCATCGCTGCCGGCGATGACCAATGCCTTGTCCACCCCTTTGAAGGGCCGGTCAACGGTGCGGATGAGAAATCGTTCCCATTCTCCTCGGATTGTATCGGCTTTCAACTTTCCGGTAGAAACCAATCGGTCAATCCATCGGTTTTTGCCGAGGGTGCCGATAAGGATGATATTTCCTTTCAGATTTGTCAGACTGTTATTGACTCGAACTTGTTGACCGGTTACTTTATACACATCGTCGGCCAGCAGTCTTGACGATTGGGACACAACTTTGTAATCGGCCGTGTCGCAGACAATAATAGCTGTGGCATGCTGCATCACGATAGGAAAGTCTGTGTTGGAATGATAACGGCCGTTGTTGATTTTCAGTTGTGGAAAGGCCAGTTGTGAACACAATAATAGAGTTAATAGT
Source organism: Mediterranea massiliensis (assembly GCA_958402075.1). GTDB lineage: Bacteria > Bacteroidota > Bacteroidia > Bacteroidales > Bacteroidaceae > Bacteroides > Bacteroides massiliensis_D. Next base: position 26,428 of record CATXSD010000013.1, read on the forward strand.
AGTATGTTTTTCATGGGTGTTATTTTTATTGATAAATGATTATTGTTTTTTATTTCCGCAGAAACTCTCGCTTGTCGCGGAAGAGGCAATAGAGCTTCCAGCGTAGCGACTGGAGCGGCTGGAGAACGTCGAATACGGAGAGCAGGAGGCGGTAGCGGTATTTTTCGTCCAGGTCTTTGGCCGTGGTGTTGATGACGAGTGCCTGCATCACGAAACGGAATATGAACTGCAGGAAGCCGAGTCCTGCCGCCAGCCAGTGGGCATGAAGAGCGGATATGACGACCGTCGCTATCCATGCGGCATGGAACAGCAGGCGGCTGAAGGTTTCGAAGCCGAGCATCCAGCGCTGCATGCCGTGGTACAGGGGAGCGGTGGAGGCGTAGCCGATCTTTTCTTCACGCCAGTCCTTGACACGGAAAAGTGGCTTCATGCGGACCACGGAGGCCGGGTCGGTCTCCACGCGGGTGTTGTCCCGACGGGCTACCTGGTTGACGAAGAGGTCATCGTCGCCGCGGCGCAGGTTCAGGTGGGCGGAGAAGCCCTTTTGGTCAAAGAAGAGGTCCTTACGGTAGGCCAGGTTGCGGCCGATGCCCATGTAGGGACTGCCGGCCAGGGCGAAGCCCAGGTAGCGCATGGCGGTGAAGAGGCTGTCGAAGGCGGCGCGGCGGTGCAGCCAGTTGTGCCCGCGCTCGTAGCCGCTGTAGCCCAGCACCACTTCGGTGCGCGAGGTGAAGTTGCAGGCCATCAGGCGCAGCCACTGGTTGCTCTGCGGGCGGCAGTTGGCCTCGGTCAGCACCAGCCAGTCGTAGCGGGCGGCGCGGATACCCAACGTGACGGCCAGCTTCTTGCGGCTGATGTAGCGCGAGGAGTCGGGCACAAAGCTGTGGTACAGGTTGGAATATTGCTCTTCGAGTTGGGTCAGATATTCCTCGCTTTCGCCCTTCTCGCCGTCGTTGATGACGATGACTTCGAACTGCGGATAGTCCTGCTCGAGGATGGCGGGCAGGTTGCGGCGCAGGTTCTCTACTTCGTCGTGGGCGCAGAGGATGACAGACAGGGGCGGCAGTTCCTGCGTGAAATGCAGTTCGTCGCGTCCGGCCTTGCGGCTGCGCAGGTGGATGCGGTTGTAGAGGGCGAGGTAGTAGAGGGCCTGGACGATGAACAGGATGCCGGTAGCGGCCAGCAGGTATTGTTCGGTAGTGTCGAATGCGAATGCTTCCATTTATATTTTGTTCTAACTGATGCGCAAAAGTACGAATTTTCGGGCACACCTTGTACTGTTTATCCTTTCTTTTGTGTACCTATCATAGCAACTTGTGAATAATGGAATATAGAAAAAATTATTTGTTGGGTTATTCCCATAGGAAAAATGTAGATTTTTATGTAATTTTGTATTCCTAAACAATACAATACAAGCATGAAGAAATTTTCTATTCTTCCTCTCCTGCTGCTGATTGTGATAGCGTGCACGCACATTGACTACGCCCGCCGTTTGGCGGACGCGGACAGTTTGATTTATGTCCGTCCAGACAGTGCTCTTACCCTTTTGCACAGCATTCCTTCTGCTCATTTCGGTACGGAAGAGGAGCGGATGCGCTATGCGCTGCTCACTGTGGAAGCGGAGTGTCGTAGCCATATTCCGCAGCGGGATGACTCATTGCTACGAGTAGCAGTGGATTATTTTAGGCGTACTGGAGATAAACGTCGGGCAGCACGGGGGGAATATTTACATGGCCATGTTCTTTATGAGTTTTTGAAGGAAAGTGGTAAAGCTGTGGAGGCTTACCATCGGGCGGAAAATTTGGCGAAATCCGTAAAAGACAATTGGCTGTTGGCACACATTTATAATGGGATGGCTTACATGTATCATAGTCAAAATATATCGCAAAAGGCAGATTCGTTATACAAACTTGTAGAAAGGTTATCCATTCAGGTGAAAGATACAGTTTTGTGGTTAGAAGCGTTAAAAAGGCATAGTATTTATTTAATCGGAAAAGGAAAGCCTTATTATAACGAAGCTGAACAAATATTGTTACAGATTTATGAGACTGCTTTACATAGTGGGTTTACTCTTTATCAGTGTAGCAATGCGCTTACTTTAAGTCAACTTTATAGCTATATGCGTGATGGGGAACGGGCATTGCAGTTTGCAAAGATTGCGTTGAGTTTACAACCAGAGGATACGACGATGTTACCTACAGCCATTCTTCTTACTGGAGAAGGCTTTTATCGGTTGGGTGTTTATGATTCTGCTTCTTCTTATTTTTATAAAGCACTTACATCATCCCAATTTAATATTCGCTCCAATGCTTATATGCGCTTAAGCGACATCTCGGAAAAGCAAGGGAATGTACAAAAGGCATTGGAATACGAGAAACTGCGTGCCCGGAATGAGAAATTGTATCAGCAAGAGATGCAAACCGCGGAAATTCAATTGGCGGAACACAAATACGTCGATTCGCAAAAGCAAAAGTCCGTTTGGCGTATTGTTTATTATTGTGCGTTTGCGATTGCTGGACTAGTGTTTACCATTATTGTTTTATTTGTGTGCATTCGTAAAAAAGAGAAAGCTTCGCAACAACAGCTGAAAGAGGTGCTGATGAAGCAGATGCAAACCCATGTGGAGTCTGAGCTTCCTGTTTTTCCTGTATTGGAGTCTGAGCCTCAACTTCCCAAGGAAGAGACCGAAGATACGCATTCTTTATTCCACTTAGACACGTTGCAAGAACAGATGCAACAAACAGAGGTATATCAAAAGTTACTGCAAATCTTAAGCTATTATAAAGAGTTTAGTGACTATAAGAATCACTTCAAGAAGGAGGACCGACAAAAGTGGGTTGAAACCGTCAATCAGCTTACGGGTGGTTTCGTTGTCTATTTGGCCCAGAAGTTTCCTGATTTGAATGAAGAGGATATATATTTCTGTAGTCTCCATCTCTTTGATTTCAATCCAACGGAAATCTCCGTTATCATGGAGAAAGACCGCAGCGGTATCTACAAAAAACGAAAATCTCTGTTGAAACGAAAATTTAAGTACGAAAGCAAAACCGAGTTGAAAGACCTGCTGAAAGATATATAATTCACAGATTTTCCACACTATCCACACGTAAAGACTATGGAATTTGTGCTAAAAGGTGCATTTTCCACATTTTTTCCCTTTATTTTCCACACTTCGTCTGTTACCATACGCCTAACTTTGTCGCATAAAAATGACGATAAGGTTTAATTAAAAACACATTACAATTATGAAAGCATTAATCGTAACACTTGTTTCATTATGGATGGGTAACATACTTTTGTGGACAGTAGAACATCAGCACTTCCAACAGAATAAAGTAATAATCGCAACAGATGAGGAGGAGGAAGATGTTCAACTTAATGTAGTGAAGACTGGAAGCGGACATCCGATTTCTCTCTTCCAACCTACCGTCTATGCTACTTTATTTGATAATGTAATCAGCGTAAATCTGAGTGAGCTGTCCGAAGAAGCAACCGTTATCATTACCCGTATGGCCACCGGAGAAGAAATCTATTCACGGATCGGCATGGGAAGCATGGAGATTAACCTGAATGCTTACGGTAAGGGGCAGTATCAGATAGATGTGGTATCGGGCGAGCTGTGGCTGCAAGGGGAATTTACTTTATAAGCTTTTTTTGACGGCTTTTTGCTATAATCATACATAATTCTTATGTTTTGCATTTTAAAATATACTTTTAAAAGGGAAGTATTCTTTTTGTTGTATTTGGTTATGTCTATTTATGTGTATTCGCAGAATAGGTATATTAACTTGCAAGGAACTTTGTCAGATACTATTGGTGGAATGATTAATTCTGTGAATATCTGCCTGTTGGACTCCGATAGCACAATGCTTGGGTCTTGTATAAGTGATTCAACAGGACGTTTTACCTTAAAGTATTTAAATCAAAATGTAAATTATCCTCTTCTATTGTCTTTCAGTCATATAGAATATGAACCTAAGAACTTGATAATAAATAGTGATAGCCTGAATTGGTTGCGTGTTATTATGCATGAACGGGTACATAAATTACCGGAGATTGCAGTCCAAGGAAACTGGATTCGACATAAAAATGGAAATGTTGTGGTTGATGTAAGTCAGATTCCCGGTGCAAATACTTTTCAAGTGGACAAATTGCTTCAACAGTTGCCAGGTATAACTAAAAGCCAGGCGGGTGGTTACGAGTTAAACGGACGTCCGGTGGTTTTTTATTTGAACGGTGTAAAGCAAAATATTACCCAACAATCGTTGGATGCTTTTTTAAGTTCAATGCAAGCATCGACTTTATCTGAAATACAATTGGTTGATATAAACAGCGGCAAATATCCGGCTGATAGTAATCATGCTTTTGTGGAACTTAAAACGAATAAAAATATAGTGGACGGATATTCTCATCAGTTTACGTTATCTGCCAGTGTGTTTGAACAGGGGCTGAAGTCATGGTTACCATCTTATTTCTATATGGTAAAAAAGGGAAAATGGATGTTTTATAATACGATTTCTTTTACTGATAATAATAATTATGGTGTATCACGTGATAGTGTACATTATAGCAATGGAATCAGCTATGCCAATCGAATGAAAAATGGTGGAAGGTATCCGTCTGTGACTTACAATGCGAAATGGACTTATACTTTTTCGAATGAGAACTTCTTGGATTTGAGTGCGTATGTCTATGATGACTTTGGGCATATATATTCAGATATACTATCAACAGATTATGAAAGCAATTTGCCTCTCATGAAAAGAATTTTGTATTACAAGACATTTGAGAATGATGATCTTTGGACTGGCACAGTTTCATATATTGTCCCGGAAACAAAAAAGAAATTTCATGGTACTGTTTATTATAATATATTGTATGGCGGACTTCGGACAGATAATGAATATTACGAATTCAACAATAAATATCAGACATCAAATTTGGAGATGACGGGATGGATGAATACGTTGGCGGCAGATTTTGGAACGGAATGGGACAAACTTAGATTAGAGTATGGAGTGAATGGACAATATAATTGGTTGCATGATGATACCGACTACAATTTTGTGCAGACCGGTGCTATTAATCGAAGTCGTTTTTATGGTAGGGAGATTTTGACTTCGGCTTATTTGACCTCATATTATGAGTTTAATAAAAAAATTACGGCTGCAGCTGCTTTACGGTTGGAGAATACAGACTACAAGATTGAGTATAGGACTGAGAATTATAATAGCCATAAAAACTACACCAATTATTTTCCTATGCTGTATGTGTTTTACACCAATGAAAAGTATAATGGAACATTTGCTTTGTTGGCCGGCATTAACAGACCGAAATATGAATATATGATTCCCGGTATCCGTAAGGTTACAGAGACATTCTACACAATGGGAAATCCCGAAGCTAATCCCTCTAAAAATTATTCTGTTTTGTTTAATAGCGTATTCTTTAAGTTCCTGAATTTAAATCTCGGTTACACATACTTTAAAGATGTTTCAGGGAAAGTGTATGAAGAAAGGAATGGTATATTGTATCAACACTATTTGAACTATGCAGATGTAGAGAATTATAAGATTTCTTTGAACTTACCGTTTCGGCTTTTTCAGGGAAAATTGTATGGCCAATTGTTGGGGAACTGTACTTATGTAAATCATAAAAAGTTTTTTAACGGTTATGTCCCTCCTGTTGGAAGAAAGGATAATTATTGGCTCCAAAATTATAGTGTCAGTATGAGTTATGATATTGCAGAACGGTTTAATTTTAACGCGTATTTTCAATATTCTCCTGCAAAGAACGCACTATATTATCATACTTGTCCTAGAACAGACGCTGAAGCGGGTATAAGTTATCAGTTTCTTAAAAAGAAAAATCTGATATTGTATTTCAATGTAGGTAATATTTTTGATTCGAATGATATAAAGGAAAATATCTATTTTATGGATAATTTTAGAACTAATGTGATTCGACGGCACGGACCTGTATTCACTTTATCTGTACGTTTAAAATTGGATAAGGGACAGAAAGTCATAGAACAATACAAGGATTATATGCCTAATGTTAGTCGTATGTTGAAAGATTGAAATATAGCGCTATATATATGTTTAATTTTAAATTAAATTGTAATATGGAAAAACTTAATTATCAGGCTATTGTGGAAACTGATTTCTTGAATAGCGAGCAACTTGACTATATTGAACTTGGGAAGGAGGATACTTGTGAACCGAGCTGTAAGAAATCGTGTGCTCCCTCAAATCATGATGGATCTTCTAGTGTAAAGGTAAATGATCAACTTATTTCTTCTGCACAGGTGTAATTTATTGTAACAAATATTGAAAAACTATGAAAATTTTAGATTATCAACCAATAATTTCTACTGATATTATCAGTGATGCGGAACTTGAACAGGTAGAAGCTGGGACTTGTAGTGCCGGATGTAAGAAATCATGTCATGATGGACAGTCTAATCGCAAATCGGTAACTATTAAAGGTACAGTAAAGGACATAGGATCTGTTGAGATCGAAATATAAATAGGCATAGGTTATGCAAAGAATAAGGTTTTAGGGAATTGGTAAACAATTTCCCTATTCCTTATTTTAGTTAGAATAAATGTGTAGATACACTAAAAGGAAAATAACGTGTTATGAATTACGTTTTCAATCCAATATATAAACTTAGAAATGATAAGGATAGGATACTCCTTACTAATAATAAAACATTTGCAGAGAATGAAATCTTCTATTTTATTCATCCGGTTCATGCTGTTTTATTGAGCTATTTTGATGGGGAAAAGGATTTTGAAGATACCATTAAAGATATATGCGTTGATTTCAATATTGACAATAGCGCAGCGAAACAGATTATCTCCAATATTATTGAAAATGAAAAAGATGTTCATTTTCGTTATGCGGGAATGGTGTTCACATTGCCTGAAAAAATTTTAGTTTCTAATAGTGATAACATAATTAGAAGAGACCTCAATAGGGATAGTTTGATAATAGATGGAGAACTGAACTTTAAAAGAAGAAGATTAGGTTATCCTATGAATTTGCTCATCTGTATTAATTTAAGGTGTGTTACTGATTGTGTTTATTGTTATGCACATCGTAAGATTGATTATATACCACTTCATCCTCAGAAATGGATAGATTTGATATATGAAGCAAAAGCATACGGCATTGAAAATATTGATATTACAGGTGGTGAATTCTTTCTTAATCCAGGATGGGAGGGTATTGCTAAAGCACTGGTGGTTTGTGGTTATGCTCCAGATATATCGACTAAAATACCTTTGACGCATGACGTAATTGATAGAATTGCAGATACGGGATTGGAAACTGTTCAGTTTTCGCTTGATACAATCAACCAAAGTTTAGCAGAGCGTAATCTTAATGTCGGTCCGTATTACATAGAAAAAATTATAGATGCTATAAAATACTGTGATAGAAAAGGATTGCGTGTAATTATAAAGCCCTCATTGAATAAAGAAACTTGTACAGTAGAGAATGTCAATCAAATTATTGATTTTGCAAGAACGTTGAAAAATATTGAGCGATGTGTATTTACTATAATAGGATATAGCTGCTTTAAGAGTGAGTCAAATTATCTTGATATACGTCCGTCTTTAATGCAGATACAAGAAGTCGCTCTTTTAGTAAAGCAACGGTCTTCGGAAATGTCTTGTGCAATGTATAATGATAATCAACTTTTTTTGCAGAGTGAGATGCGGAATTATAAAAAGTTCAAGAACAGAGCACTTTGTACGGCTAATGTTGATGGTTTGGTGATACTTCCCGATGGACAGGTTACTATCTGTGAAGAATTGTATTGGAATAGAGGTTTTTTAATAGGGGATATAAACAAGAATACGATTGATGAAATCTGGAATTCTGAGAAAGCATTAAAACTGTGGAATATTTCTCAAGAAGATATACCTAATGATTCTGCATGTAAAACATGCCAAGCATTTGGAGAGTGCAGAAGGGGATTAGGTGTATGTTGGAAAATTATTCTTGCCGCTTATGGACAAGATAAAATGTACAATCCGGATCCAAGATGTCCAAAGGCTCCTGACTTGAAATATCATTTTGTTGCTGATTAATGAATATGAATGGCATAGTCTTTTCTGAATGTTCAGTAGAAGTGATAAATCCTTTATTGGGTGAAAGGGGATTATTAATTCCGAATGATGATTGTTTTATAACATTCTCTGCGACAATAGATAATGAAACTATTGCTTATGCAGTTATTGCAAATAAACATTCGAATTATTGTCTGTTTAGTTATTTTTATGTATTGCCTATATTTCGTGAAATCGGAATTGGGTCTGATTTTTTGATATATATATTGAATTTTTTTAAGATGAAATATCCAGATAAAAAGCTGGTGATTAATTATGATACATCCTATAATAAAAAGAGGTTAGATGGTTTCTTCTTAAAAAATGGAATAGGAAGAGGTGCTTATGATTCAACGCTTTTTGAGTGTTCTTTTTCTGATTGGCATAAGAAAATCTATCCAATTTATAACCATATTAACTATGATAAATGCGTAATTATAAAAGAGTTTCATGAGTTGTCTTTGTCTGAATTAGAGAATTTGAGGAATGTGGTAATAGAATATAAAGTAGCTGAATATTTAAAACCTGAGATAGAAAAAGGTGAAGGGCGGTATATTCGACTATTTGTATTGTCTAAAACAGGGACTATATTGGGATGGACATGTGCATCTCTAAATAATCATGGCAAAATGAAAATTTGGATTACATATATCTTGCCTATGTATAGAAAATTTCGGCTTGGCTTTTATGTTTGGTCTGCTCTTTATATTTGGTGCTGTAAAAACGGTATTATAAGTCAGATAGAACACATAGCTTTTGATTTTGATAAAAGAAATCTTAGATTATATCATTTTTACAGGCGTATTCTCGGGAATGTTATATTAAAGGAAATTGATAATTACATTATTATTATATGAATTATCCCCATTTTTATCAGTTAGATAATCGTGATTGTGGGCCTACATGCCTTAGAATGATATGTAAATATTATGGAAGAGACGTATCTGAACAGTATATGCATAAGGCGTGTTATACCAAACGGACTGGAACTACGATGTTGGGTATAAGTGATGCAGCTGAAGAATTGGGATTTAAAACATGTGGGTTGAAAATTACTATCAATCAATTATATTATAGTAATCAATTACCTTGTATCATTCAATGGAATCAGTCTCATTTCATTGTGGTATATAAAATTACTGAAGAAAAAGTTGTTGTAGGAGATCCTGCTGCTGGAATACTGACTTATCCGATTAAAACTTTCTGCAAATCATGGTATTCAACACAAAACAATAGAGGGGAAAATGTAGGTATTGTCTTATTTTTGGAACCTCAAAAAGATATCTTAGATAAAAAGGAAAATAATTTTTCAAAAAATCTACAGTATAAAAAAATGGCTTCATATTTAGGAGAGCAGAAAAAAATGATGCTCCAACTTTTGATGTCAATTATAATTGCGGGTTTTATAAATCTCATTTTCCCTTTTTTAACACAGTCAATAGTTGATATTGGTATTCAGAACCAGGATGTTCGTTTTGTTGTAGTTGTTTTACTTTGTCAGTTATCTTTGAGTATGGGCAGCGCTGTAAACAGCTATGTTAGTAGTTGGTATATTCTTCATATTAGTAGCCGGATTAGTATTTCTTTGGTTAATGATTTTTTGGGTAAATTGATGAGATTGCCTGTCGCTTTTTTTAGTAAAAGAATGATAGGAGATTTATTGCAACGTATAAATGACTTTAGTAGAATTGAGAATTTTCTCACTACTACGACAATCAGTATTTTAGTTGCTGTCCTCAGTTTTATAGTATACGGATATGTCCTGTTGCGTTTCGGTATTATCTTTGTTATTATTTTTGTGATAGGTTCAATGCTTTATGTGTGTTGGATTATAGCCTTTCTTCGTAAAAGGAAGAAAATTGATTATATGCGATTTCAAGAGAATGCTGAAAATCAAAGTAACGTTATACATATGATAAACGGTATGCAAGAAATCAAACTAAATAATTGTGAAGATATTCAATTAAACAAGTGGCAAGCGATACAGTTGAAGTTATATAAGATCAACATCCAGGGATTGTCTTTGGCGCAAATTCAGTCGATAGGAGGAATGTTGATAGACAACACAAAGAATATATTAATAACATTTTGGGCAGCTTGGTCTGTTATGAGTGGTGATATTACTTTAGGGATGATGATGGCTATTCAATATTTGGTGGGACAATTAAACGGGCCTTTGTCTCAGGTGATATCTTTTATTCAGTCGTTGCAAGATACAAAAATCAGTATGGAACGCGTTAATGAAATAAATATGAATGAGGATGAAGATGAACATAATAAAGGGAAGGTTGATAGAATTCCACATGGCATGGATATTGTAATAAATCATGTTGATTTTCACTATAATGGTCCTCGTTCTCCCAAAGTTCTTAATGATGTGAATTTTGTTATTAAAGGCGGAAAGATAACGGCAATAGTCGGTGAAAGCGGAAGCGGGAAAACGACATTACTAAAATTGATACTTGGATTTTATGAACCATCAAAGGGGGAAATTTATATTGGAAATAACAACTTGAAGGACATTGATAAGCGTGAATGGAAGAAAAAATGCGGAGTAGTAATGCAAAACGGGTATATTTTTAGCGAGCCGATACGAAATAATATAGGTCTTATAGATAAAGATCCTGATATGGATAACGTGCGAGAATCTGCTCAGCAAGCCTGCATTCACGAGTTTATTACTTCTTTACCGTTACAATATGATACGGTAATAGGTTCAGATGGTAATTCGCTTAGTATGGGACAAAAGCAGCGAATACTTATTGCAAGAGCTATATATAAAAATGCCCCCTATATTTTCTTTGATGAGGCAACCAATTCGTTAGATGCGAATAATGAAAAGTGTATAATACAAAATTTGAGTTCTTTTTATAATGGCAAAACGGTACTTATTATCGCTCACCGTATGAGTACCGTAATCAACGCAGATAATATTATTGTTATGAATAAAGGCCATATTATAGAACAAGGTACTCATAACGCATTGATTAACGCAAAGGGATATTATTATAGTTTGGTTAAAGAACAATTGAATATAGGAGAGTAGCTATGGAAAATAACGATAAAATTGATTTGCCCAAAGTAATATATCCAGTATGGGGAGTGATTTTAATGATTGTTATGCTCGTCCTATTTGTTGTAATATTAAAAAATATAGATGTGTATATATATGAAGAGGGTGATAATTGCAAACATGAAATTTCATTGTGGAATTATATACTTCAAAATATTTTGAGGTGTAATAACTAATGGACTTTATTGAAATAAATCTATGGCATGGCGGGTTATTCCAATTCATGTTTAGCAAGCTAAAGTTCATGTTTGGCAAGCTAAAGTCTATGTTTAGCACACTAACCCTCCTATTTAGCCGGAGAAAGTGTGGGGTGATTGAAAGTAACAACAATACTTCTTCATTGTACCTTCTGATAGTGAAGAAATAAATAAACCTGTGAAGCCTTCACGCCTTCACAATCCTGCAACAAACTGGTTACTAACGGAATATTGTGAAATAAGCATTCTTTATGTGAAGCTGAATGTTCGATTGTGAAAGATGGGGGTGAAGGCAGCGAACCTGCCATCACTCCGTTCTGAATGATTAATGTATGTCCGTGTATGATTTTGGCTACAGGAGTATGTGTGAGACTTGTGGTGACAACATGAACTTGTGTGATGTTTCAATATAATTATCTTATTATTAATTTTTTGTGTCCATGTGAAGGCGTGAAGGTTTCAACGGGGAATCTCCTTTAGTTACAATCTCTTATCCTTCCAGCACAGGTACCGTCAGGAAACGGCATTGCGGGAAGTGGCGTCCGAGATAGCGGCGCAGGTACTGCTGTGTGTCTTCCTGGATGGTGGTGTCGGCCAGGGTGGGATAGAGGTTGTAGAGCACGGTGTCGAGCCGGATGCCGCGGCGGGCGACGGCTTCTAGGCTGAGCAGGGTGTGGTTCACGCTGCCCAGCTTGCCTGAAGTGACGAAGACGAGCGGATAGCCCTTTTCGGCGATATAGTCGATGGTGAGGTACTCGTCCTTCAGGGGGACCATCAGGCCGCCGGCACCTTCGACCAGCACCGTGTCGTAGCGGCGGGCCAGTTCCTGTGTGGCCTGCCCGATGTGTTCGAAGTTTATCTCTCGGTGGTCGATGCGTGCGGCCAGGTCGGGCGAGGCGGGGTAGGAGAAGATCTCGGGCATGGTGAGGCCTTCACGGTCTTCGGGCAAGTAGCCGGTGCCCATGAGGCGGCGGTGCAGGTCGATGTCTTCGCTGTGGCCCACGTTGCCTGTTTGGATGAATTTCTGGGTGATGACCCGTTTGCCTTCTCGGATGAGCTGTGCCGCATACCAGGCGGTGCAGTAAGACTTACCGGCATCGGTGTCGATACCGCTGATGAAGTAGATGTTGTTGGCGTTCATGGTTGAAAGCGTTTTAAAAGTTAAAGGAGTTAAGGAGACAGGAGTTAAGGAGTTAAGCCGATACTTTGGTCTCTGTATTCAAAACTATTGGCTTAACTTTTGATTCCTTAACTTCTTAATTCTGATTTCTCAATGGTACAAATCACATATATCGGTTGATACGTCAGGCTTACTCCCTCGGGCGAGCCGAAGCGACGGATGTATTCGTCACAGAATGCTTGCAGGCGGCCGCGGCTCCACGTCTGCTTCTCCGTGCCGGTGACACCCGTCATACGCAGGTGGCGCAGGACGTCTACGGGAGTGGGGAAACGGAGGACAGCTTCTTCCTGCTCCAGATGGAGGATGCGGAAGCCGGCGTTTTCCAGCTCGCGGCGGAGCTGCCGGGGCGGCGTGTAGTCCAGCCCGTTGCCCGTCAGTGTGCGTATCTCGAGCAGGTTTCGCAGGCCGAAGGTGGTGAAGGCCAGTACACCGCCGGGGCGGAGCAGCGAGGTGCTGCAACGGAAGAAGTCGCGGGGCGAGGCGAACCACTGGAGGGTGGAGCACGACGTCAGCAGGTCCAGCCCGTCGGGCAGGGAGCAGGTCTCGGCATCACCCGCCTCAAAGGTTACGCCGGGTTGTGTAGTCAGTTTCTCCACGCAGAAACGCATCTCGGAGCAGAGGTCGTTGAGGTGGAGCAGCGAGGGTTGCCACGTGTCGTAAATCAGTTGCGAATACAGTCCTGTGCCGCAGCCGAACTCGGCGATGCGGTCGAAGCGGGCGTCGGGCAAGGTGCGACGGAGCAGGGCGGTCATCTTCTCGGCCACCTGCTGCTGCACGCGCGCCTCGCGGCTGTAGGTGGCGCGGGCGCGGGCAAATCGTTCGGCTATCAGTTGTTTGTCCATCGGTCTTGCAGGTAGTGTTTGAAGAGAGGTTCCTGGTAGTGGGCGTCGTCGGTTTCGAGGACGGGCGTGCCCAGCTCGTGCCAGGCCGTCAGCTGGTTGGCGGGCGGGATGATGCGGTCTGCGTGTCCTACGACGGCCTCGGTCCATGTCAGCGCAGGGGCGGACAGCGTGGCGTCAAGACGGGCGATGCAGGCTAGCTCGTCTCGTATCTCGTCCAACGGACGGCGAGGCGTGTGGTCGAGAAAATCGCGGAAAGCAGCACTGTCGGCACACATGCGGCGCAGGAACTTGTGGAGCGAGGCGCCCGTCAGTCCGTCGAGTGTACCCTGATAGATGGTGGGCGGGATGCCGCGCCGTTCGTCGATGGGATAGGGCGTACCGTTCAGAGCGGTACAGCTCGCTACGTTCAGGCCCGCTGAGGGCAGCACATGCGAGGCGGCCCATACGCCCATCGACCAGCCTACGACATGTACTTCGGCATAGTTGCGGAGGAGCGTGGTGTCGAAGTCCAGCGTGCGGTAATCGTAACAAATCTGGTAGTCCATCCCCTGCGGACGGTAGTGGCAGAACGGTGTTTCGTCCGCTGCCCATCCAGTAAAAAACAGAAGTAGGCGGGGATGGTGTTCGTGGATGAGGTATACTTGTTTCATACGATGATTGTTGTCTGTTATACATTCTTTTCTCTAAGGGGAATGTCGTTTATTTCCTCTTCCGTCAGGGCCGCCGTCAGCGAGAAGCGGATGCGCGACGTGCCTTCGGGCACCGTAGGCGGGCGGACGGGCAGGGCATAGAAGCCGTGTCGTTGCAGGGCTTCGGCGCGCAGTACGGTGTCGGCGCTCGGCCCTACAATCATTGGGACGATTTGGCTGACGCTGGGTGTGGAGTATCCTTCCTCGGCCAGACGGGTGCGCAAAAGTTCGCTCAAGTGCAGTACGTGGCGGCGACGGTCGTCCATCGAGGCCAGGCGGCGCACCACGAATAGTGTCCACGCCACGCTGACGGGTGGCAGGGCGGTGGTAAAGATGAACGGGCGCACGCGGCTGACGAGGTACCCGCCCACCGCCCGGCCGCCCGCCACGTAGGCCCCG
>CATXSD010000014.1 GCA_958402075.1 Mediterranea massiliensis
CCCATGACATGTCCACCCTGCGCGGCTGGTGGGAGGAGGACTACCAGCAGACGCAGCGCTTCTACAACCACGCCCTGGGACACTATGGCACAGCACCCGCTACGGCCACGCCCGAGCTGTGCGAAGAAGTGGTACGTGCCCACCTGACGAGCAACTCCATGCTCTGCATCCTCTCCTTCCAAGACTGGATGTCGATTGACGGGCAGCTGCGCAACCCCAATGCCGCCGAAGAGCGCATCAATGTGCCGGCCAACCCGCGCCACTACTGGCGCTACCGCATGCACCTCACGCTGGAGCAACTCATGGCCGCCGATGCCCTGAACGGGAAAATCCGCCGGCTGACCGCCGAAAGCGGACGCTAACGAACACTGACAAACGAGAAGTACGCAGTCATAATGTAACCTGGAATAAACTGACTGACTGCCTCCCGCCCGCTGTGGAGAAAGAGATACTATATCAACTCCCCTCCTTCCAAATGGAGTGGAGTTGATATAGTACTGTTTTGATACGCTCCCGCTTCCCATCCCCACTCGCAGGCCGAGCGGACACACCAAGGTACAATTCTTCCATCACCACTCGCACCCTCCCCCCGCCAAACCGACCATATTTCCCCTCCGCCCGCAATAATTTCGCAAAAAACAAGAATTTTCGGCAAAAAGTTTTTGTAATATCCAAGTAAATAGTATTTTTGTGTACAATTTTGGTGTAGTGATGACAGAAGAAGAAAAAGAGCTATTGAAAACCTTTGAAGCCCGGCTGCGGCACTTGATCTATCTGCACGATGAATTGAGACGCGAAAACGCCGGCCTGCGCCAGCTCCTCACCGACTGCCAGGCCGACTGCGAAAAGGCCAAAGCCGACCTGCAGACGCTGGAAAAGCGCTACACCGACCTGAAGACAGCAACGACAATCAGCCTTAACGGCAGCGACGTCAGGGAGACCAAGCTACGATTGTCCAGATTAGTGCGTGAAGTCGACAAATGCATCGCCCTGCTGAATGAATAACGAAGGAGAAGAAGATGTATGAACGATAAGATAAAGATACACCTGCTCATGGCAGGCACCGCCTACCCCCTCACCATCCGCCGCGAAGACGAGGAAACGGTGCGCGAAGCCGCCCGGCAGGTCAATGTCAGGCTCAAACAGTATAGGGACTACTATCCCGAAGCCGGCACGGAACAACTGCTGGGCATGGTGGCCTACCAGTTCGCCCTGGAAAACCTGCAGATGAACCGGCGCAACGACACCGCCCCCTATACCGAAAAGCTGAAGGAACTGACCGGACTGCTGGAAGCCTGCTTCAAGGAAGACGAACCCTGAAGACAGCCCGCCCCGCATCACCGGCCGGACCTCCGGAACCGAACAAGAAACCGCGCACTGCACGAGGCCCCCCTCCGCCCACCGGCGGAACGGGACAGGCCGCCGACAGTGCGCTTTTTATTTATTATATATAAACCAATTATCAAAATGACAGCAGTTACAATAGTAGTATCCATCGTCTGTTTCATCGTCGGAGCCGCCGCCTCGTACATTCTGTTCAAGCACGGCCTGAAGACGAAATACGACGGCATCCTGAAAGACGCCGAGGCCGAAGCCGAAGTCATCAAGAAGAACAAGTTGCTCGAAGTAAAGGAAAAGTTTCTCAACAAGAAAGCCGATCTCGAAAAAGAAGTGGCCGCCCGCAACCAGAAGATACAACAGGCCGAAAACAAGCTGAAACAGCGCGAACTGGTGCTGAACCAGCGCCAGGAAGAGCTGCAGCGCAAGAAGCAGGAAGCCGACGCCATCCGCGAGAACCTCGAAGCCCAGCTGGGCATCGTCGACAAGAAGAAGGACGAACTGGACCACCTGCAACGCCAGGAAATCGAAAAGCTCGAAGCCATCTCGGGCCTCTCGGCCGACGAAGCCCGCGACCGCATGGTAGAGTCGCTCAAGGAAGAGGCCAAGACCCAGGCACAGTCCTACATCAACGACATCATGGACGACGCCAAGATGACCGCCACCAAGGAAGCCAAGCGCATCGTCATCCAGACCATCCAGCGCGTGGCCACCGAAACGGCTATCGAAAACTCCGTCACCGTGTTCCACATCGAGTCCGACGAAATCAAGGGTCGCATCATCGGCCGTGAGGGACGCAACATCCGTGCCCTCGAAGCCGCTACCGGCGTCGAAATCGTGGTGGACGACACACCCGAAGCCATCGTCCTCTCCGCCTTCGACCCCGTGCGCCGCGAGATAGCCCGCCTGGCCCTGCACCAGCTCGTCACCGACGGACGAATCCACCCCGCACGCATCGAAGAAGTGGTGGCCAAGGTACGCAAGCAGGTTGAAGAAGAAGTAATCGAGACCGGCAAGCGCACCACCATCGACCTGGGCATCCACGGCCTGCACCCCGAACTGATCCGCATCATCGGAAAGATGAAATACCGCTCGTCCTACGGGCAGAACCTGCTGCAGCACGCCCGCGAGACGGCCAACCTCTGCGCCGTCATGGCTGCCGAGCTGGGTCTCAACCCCAAGAAGGCCAAACGCGCCGGACTGCTGCACGACATCGGCAAGGTGCCCGACGAAGAGCCCGAACTGCCCCACGCCCTCTACGGCATGAAGCTGGCCGAGAAGTATAAGGAGAAACCCGACATCTGCAACGCCATCGGCGCCCACCACGACGAGACGGAGATGACCAGCCTGCTGGCACCCATCGTACAGGTGTGCGACGCCATCTCGGGAGCCCGCCCCGGCGCACGCCGCGAAATCGTGGAAGCCTACATCAAGCGTCTCAACGACCTGGAGCAGCTGGCTATGTCCTACCCTGGTGTCACCAAGACCTACGCCATCCAGGCCGGCCGCGAGCTGCGCGTCATCGTCGGTGCCGACAAGATAGACGACAAGCAGACAGAAAGCCTCTCCGGCGAGATAGCCAAGAAGATACAGGACGAGATGACCTATCCGGGACAGGTGAAAATCACCGTCATCCGCGAGACTCGTGCCGTCAGCTATGCCAAGTAAATCCCTTCCCTACAGTTCATAATCCCTCGGTCGGGCACGGACCACCGGCAGCAGCCGGTGACCTCCGTGCCTGACTAATTTTTCCACCAACCCTACATACATCCCCCCGACATGACAGCAAACCCCTCTACCCCCGACCCCATGAAACAATATCAGTTTGAAGTCTGCGCTAACAGCGTGGAGAGCTGCCTGGCCGCACAGGCCGGCGGAGCCCACCGTGTGGAACTCTGCGCAGGCATCCCCGAGGGGGGCACCACGCCCCCGTATGGCGACATCGCCACCGCCCGCGAACTGCTGACCCGTACCCGCCTGCACGTCATCATCCGTCCGCGGGGCGGCGACTTCCTCTACTCCGACTTGGAGCAGCGCATCATGCTGAAGGACATCGAGAACGCCCGCCGGCTGGGTGCCGACGGCGTGGTCTTCGGCTGCCTCACCGCCGACGGCGAGGTGGACAAGGTCCTCACCGGCCGCCTGATGGCTGCCGCCCAGGGACTGTCGGTCACCTTCCACCGGGCCTTCGACGTGTGCCGCGACCCGCACCGCGCACTCGAAGACATCATCGCCCTGGGCTGCCACCGCATCCTCACCTCGGGCCAGCAGCCCACCGCCGAACAGGGCATCGGCCTGCTGGCCGAACTGCAGCGGCAGGCCGCCGGACGCATCACCCTGCTGGCCGGCTGCGGCGTGAACGAGGGCAACATCGCCCGCATCGCCCGCGAGACCGGCATCCGCGAGTTCCACTTCTCGGCCCGCGAGACGCTGGAGAGCGACATGACGTGGCACAACGAGGCCGTGTCGATGGGCGGCACCATCCGCATAGACGAGTACACGCGCCCCGTCACCACGGAACGACGCGTGCGCGACACCATCGCCGCAGCCCTCGGCGCCGAGCGGTAGACGCAGCACAAAAAAAGGAAGAGGGTGTACGGCGACAGCGCCGTACACCCTCTTCCACTATGTACCAGAATTGAAAACCGATGAACCGGAAGCGGTCAGCCCACCACCCGGTTGGTGGCCGGGTCGGGGAAGACCACCGTCGGCTTGAAGGTCTTGGCCTCCTCGAAGTCCATCAGTGCGTAGGACATGATGATGACAATGTCGCCGGGCTGCACACGCCGTGCGGCGGCACCGTTGAGGCAGACCTTGCCGGAGCCCCGTTCACCTTTAATGATATAGGTCTCGAAACGTTCGCCATTGTTGTTGTCGGCAATGTAGACCTTCTCGCCGGCAATCATGTTGGCCGCATCCATGAGGTCCTCGTCAATGGTGATGCTGCCCATGTAGTTCAGATTGGCTTCCGTGACACGGGCGCAATGAATCTTGGACTTCAATACTTCAATCATCATAGAGCTTTCTGTTTATGGTTAAGACTTGTACTTGATATTGTCAATCAGGCGGACCTCCCCGCAGAAGACGGTGATGCAGCCCACGGCATAGTCGGTGTCGCCCCAGTCGGCAATCTTCTGCAGCGTGTTGCCGTCCACCAACTCGAAGTATTCCAGGCGGAGGCCCGGAGCGGCGGCGATGGCATCCTCGACAAACTGCTGCGTCTGGGCCACGGTGTGGGTGGCGGCGTAGTCGACGCTGGCAAAGAGGGTCTGCGAAATCTTCAGTGCCTGCCGGCGCTGCTCAGCCGAGAGGCGGGTGTTGCGGCTGCTCAAGGCCAGGCCGTCGGCCTCACGGACGATGGGGCAGCCCACAATCTGGAGGGGAAACTTCAGCTGGCGGACCATCTCACGGATGATGGCCAGCTGCTGGAAATCCTTCTCGCCGAAGTAGGCGCGGTCGGGCTTCACCAGGTCGAACAGCTTGCTCACAATCTGGCAGACGCCGTTGAAGTGACCCGGACGGTAGGCCCCTTCCATCACCGTGTCGAGCGGCGGGAAGCTGAAGTGGCGCGTATCGGGTTCGGGATAGATTTCCTCGACCGAAGGCGCAAAGGCTACCGTGGCTCCGCATTGCTCCAGCAGGCGGCAGTCGGCCTCCAGCGTACGGGGATATTTGGCCAAATCGTTCTTGTCATTGAATTGGGTAGGATTGACGAACACACTGACAACCGTGGCATCGTTCTCGGCCACACTGCGCTTCACGAGCGAGGCATGCCCCGCATGCAAAGCACCCATTGTAGGTACCAGGCCTACCGTTTTACCCTGGGCACGCAGGTCGGCCAGCGCCTCCTGCAAGTCCTTGATAGCATGTACTATTTTCATTACTGTTTAAGTTTGATATTTACAGGGTTGTTTCAAAAAGCGGTGCAAAATAAGCTATTATTTGCCACATAACGAAGAAATATTGCATTTTTTCTCAAAAAACCGCCTTCCGGGAGGGCCGTTGTCCCCCGGATGCTGAATTGAAATACAAGTACTTAACAATTCATAAGGAATAATAGCCAAGCCTTTTTGGCGTAATGAGCGTTTTTTTTGTAACTTTGCGCAATAATTTGAGAACTGATTATGACAAAGGCTAACAAGGTTTTATTTATCACCCAAGAGATTACTCCTTACGTACCGGAAACCGAATTGTCCCTGACCGGCCGTCACCTGCCGCAAGCCATTCAGGAAAAAGGCAGAGAAATCAGAACGTTCATGCCGAAATGGGGGAACATCAACGAACGGCGCAACCAGCTCCACGAAGTGATCCGCCTGTCGGGTATGAACCTCATCATTGACGATACTGACCACCCGCTCATCATCAAGGTGGCCTCCATACAGTCGGCACGCATGCAGGTGTATTTCATCGACAACGACGACTACTTTCAGAACCGCCTGCAGGCAACGGACGAAAACGGAGAGGAATACGAGGACAACGACGCACGCACCATCTTCTACGCCCGCGGTGTGCTCGAAACGGTGAAGAAGCTGCGCTGGTGCCCGGACATCATACACTGCCAAAGCTGGATGACGGCCCTGGTTCCCCTCTACATCAAGAAAGCCTACCGGGACGAGCCTTCGTTCAGAAGTTCCAAAGTGGTCTTCTCGTTGTATGACAACGACTTCAAGCAGACCTTCCACCCGGAATTCACCAACCTGCTGATGCTGAAAGGCATCACCAAGAAGGACATTGCCATCCTGAAAGATCCCATCGACTACACCACCCTGTGCAAGCTGGCAGTGGAATACTCGGACGGCATCATCCAGCAAAGTCCCAATGCCAACCGGGAAGTGCTGGACTATGCACGCAGCCTGGGCAAACCGATACTGGAATATCAGGACAATGACAACTTTGCCGACCGTTGCAATGACTTCTACGACCTGGTGACTGAAGCCGAATAACTTATCCAATATAGAACCTGAACTCAAAGAAACAAGATGAAAGCAAAATACATAGGAGCCCTGTTCACCACGGCACTGGCCCTGCTGACTGCCTGCGACGACACGACCAACACACTGGGCATGAGTATGCTGGACAAGTCGGACTGGATGGGAGCTGACACGAAAACCTATCAGGTGACGACCCGTTCCTACCTGGTAGATTCAGTCTATGCCAAGACCAGTACCGGCTACGTGGGCCGCTTTACCGACCCGGAATTCGGAAGCTATACCGCCAGCTTCCTGACGGAACTGAACTGTACGGACAACTTCAAGTTCGAAGACATCCTGCCCGATGTCTACGAGGAATATATCGAAAACGATACGCTGAAAGGCAAGGGTACGCTGGTGGACGAAACGGTGAGGGGGGTGCGGCTGATCGTGTACTACAGCACATGGTTCGGCGACTCGCTGAATGCCTGCCGTATGAGTGCCTATGAACTGAACAACCAATGGGCACAGGAGCGGAAAGACGAGAACCGCCGCTACCGCTACACAGACATCAATACAGATCTCTACAAGGGTGTCCTGCTGGGACGCAAGGCCTACACGGCCTATGACGCCACCGTGCCCGACTCCATACGGACGGCTACCGACTCCAACGGCAACGCTACCTACTCGCCGAGCATCGTGTTCAATCTGGACACGGAAATCGGACAGAAGATATACGACGAAAACAAGAACCATCCCGAATATTTCAAGAATGCAGATGCTTTCATCGAGAATGTATTCCCCGGTGTATGCATCCAAAACGACTACGGCGACGGTACCATCCTCTACGTGGACCGCGTGGACATGGAATTCCAGTTCCAGTTCCACTATGTGGACAGCCTGGGCGTGAAGCTGACGAAGAAGGTGAACGACGCCAGCGGCAGCATCGGCGACGACTCGACCTACATCGGACGGCAGACCATCTTTGCATCGACCAAAGAGGTGATTCAGGCCAACCACTTCGAGAACTCGGACAAGCTGAAGGAAAAGGCAGCCGAGAAAGGCTGGACCTACATCAAGTCGCCTGCCGGCATCTTTACGGAAGCTACCCTGCCCTATGACGAAATCTATGAGGAGCTGGCCAACGACACACTGAACGCCGTGAAACTGACCTTCACCAACTATAATGAAAAGAACAACTATAAGTTCAGCATGGACGTACCCGGCAGCGTACTGCTGCTGCGCAAACAAGATTTGAGCACGTTCTTCGAAGAAAACCAGGTGAACGACAACATCACCTCGTTTACGGCCAGCCACAATAATGTAGCCACCAACCAATACACCTTCCAGAACATCGCCCGACTGGTATCGACCTGCATCAATGAGAAAAAGGCAGCCCGCAATGCTGCCCGACAAAGTGCAGGAGCCAACTGGGACGAAGCGGCCTGGAACGAGGAATGGAATGCACAACACCCCGACTGGAACAAAGTGCTGCTAATCCCCGTCAGCATTACGACACAAAGTACAAGCAGTACCAGCAGCAGTAGCACCACCACAGCCGTACAGCATGACCTGCAGCCGGGTTATGCCAAACTGCAAGGCGGCGACCCCGAAAACGGAGGTACGCAACTGACGCTGGAGGTGACATACACCAGCTTCGCGCAATAATCCCTTCCCCCTACTATAATAATGAAGACTCCCGCTATCCAATAGGAAAACGGGAGTCTTCTCTTTTTTATACCTTCAGGTCCGGATTAGGCTTCTTCGGCCTTGGCTGCAGTGGCCTTCTTCTTGGTAGCAGGAGCCGGCTTGGCTGCGGCTTTCTTGGCAGTAGCCTTCTTCGCAGTCAGCTTCTCGACCATTTCTTTCTCCTTCACCAGCTTGCTGCGCACATCGTCCAGTTCCTTGTGCAGCTCGTCAATCTCATCGCCCTGGTTCTTGATGGTAGTGAGCAGGGCGTTCAGTTCTTCGTTGTCGATGTCTACAGGATACAGGGAATCCACCCGTTTGATGAAATCGCCCAAGATATTCATGTAATTGGTGAACGCATCGTAAGGTGACTCATAGATGCCACGATACAGAGAAATGCTGGAACTCTTGGTAGTCATGAAACGGAAATTGTTGCTGGCCTGCAGATAATCCCAGTCCTGCTTGATGCGACGGTCGTCACACAAATGCACGCGCTCGGCCACACTGTAGAGCTTGTTGAAAGCTTCACGCTGCATCACGTTTCCAAGCCAGCAGCTGGTATCCCTCTCTTCGTCGACCCACGACATCGGATAAGGGACGTCGAGCTGGGATACGGACTTCAGCTTCGTCACGACTTCGGTCGGCGTGGAGAACGTGATGCCCTTCTCCTTGGCACAAGCAGGCAACGCCTTCATGAATTCCAGAATATTGGAGGACAACGGCTGGTACTTGCCCAAAGCACACAGCTCCATAAAGATATTGATGACCTGCTCTTCCTGCGGCAGAGAATCAATCCAGGAGATATACTTGTCGGCAAACAGCGGATACTCGCTCCAGTCGGAATTGGAGAAACGCAGGCTGATATCATCGGACAACTTGAAGTCACGCAACAGCAATTTCAGGTTGGGATTCATGTTGCAATGGTAAACGTAGTGCGGACTCTTCCAGCCCAGCACGTGCTTGGCACCCTCGGTCAGCATACCCTTGAAGCCCAAGCTGGCCACTACGGCACCGATTTCATCGTTGTAGATCAGGCTCGAGTTGCGGAACACCTTGGGGGCTTTGCCGAACATCTGTTTCATCTTGTCGCTCTGGCGCATCACTTCTTCCTTGAAGCAGTCTTCATTGGCCAACGAAGACAGACCATGGGAATAGGGTTCGGCCAGGAACTCGCAACAACCGGTGTCGTTCAGCTGATGCAGGAGGTCCAATACGGTAGGAGCATAAATCTCCAGCTGCTCCAGTGCCACACCCGAGATGGAGAAGGCTACCTTGAAGGCTCCTCCCGAATTTTTGACCATTTCCAGCAGAGTAGTCAGTGCCGGAATATAAGAATGTTCGGCCACATCACTGATACTGGTTTCATTGGCATAGTCATCATAATAATAGTGGTCAGTGCCAATGTCGAAGAAACGATAACGTTTCAGGTGAATAATCTGGTGTATTTCAAAATAAAGACAAATCGTTCTCATTTCCTATTCTTGTTTTGTTATTTACCATAGTTTCTTAATACATTCTCGTAGAGGGCACGGATGCGCAGGCCCACCTTTTCCCACGTAATGCCGTCGACTTCCTTCTTACCCTCTTCCTGCAAATACTGGAACAGAGCCGGATTGGTACAGATGGAATAGATGGCATCGGCCATGGCGTGGATATCCCAGTAGTCCACCTTGATGACCTTGTCCAGAATTTCACCGCAGCCCGACTGCTTGGAGATGATGGAAGGAGTGCCGCACTGCATGGCCTCCAGCGGCGCTATACCGAACGGCTCCGATACGGAAGGCATGACAAAAACATCGCTGTTCTTGTAGACCTCGTACACCTGCCGTCCCTTCATGAAGCCGGGGAAATGGAAGCGGTCCGCGATGCCGCGCTCAGCGGCCAGATTGATCATGGCATTCAGCATATCGCCCGAACCAGCCATCACAAAACGAATGTTCCGTGTACGGCTCAATACCATAGCAGCAGCCTCTACGAAATATTCCGGACCCTTCTGCATGGTGATACGGCCAAGGAAGGTGACAATCTTCTCCTTGGAATGGTCGGGACGAGGAATGTCCTGCAGGTCCTGCGACAGCGGATACACGGCATTGTGCATGGCAAACACTTTCCGCGGGTCCTGATGATATTCGTTGATAACTGTACGACGGGTCAGCTCGGACACGCACATGATGCAGTCGGCATAGTCCATGCCGTTCTTCTCGATGGAGTAGACTGTCGGATTGACCTTACCGCGCGAGCGGTCGAAGTCCGTGGCATGCACATGGATACACAACGGCTTGCCACTTACCATCTTGGCATGTACCCCGGCCGGATAGGTCAGCCAGTCATGGGCATGGATAATATCAAATTGTTCCTTGCGTGCCACCACCCCGGCAATGATGGAGAAGTTATTGATCTCTTCATGCAGATTGCCCGGATAGCCGCCGGCAAATTCCATACAGCCCAGATCATTGACGTGCAGATAAGAAAAATCTGCATAAATATGGTCACGGTAACTGTAATAGTCCTCCGGCGTCATCTGACCATAAAGGCGGGACTTCAGATAGTCGTAGTCGACTCCGCGCCAGACAACCGGCACCTGGTTCATACCGACAATCTTGAGGAACTTCTCTTCATCACCGTTAGGCTTAGGCATACAGAAGATGGTTTCTACATCGCCTTGCAGACTCAGGCCTTTGGTAATGCCGTAAGAAGCTACCGCCAGACCTCCATATATTTTGGGAGGAAATTCCCATCCAAACATTAATACTTTCATTTGCGTTCCTCCTCTTTTTTCTCTATTTGTTCATACTTATACAGCAAACTCAAAATGCGCAGGATTTCAGCTACATTCATCGCAAACGAGATAGCCCCTCTCCCGACAAACGGCGGATTGCCGTCGAAGAGTTCGGGCAGAGTACTGATGCAATGGCGGCCCATCTCGTCTTCCATGCCGATGAGATGCCGCTCCACAAACGAAATGCCGCTCATCTTGTAGATGCGCAGATAAGCTTCCATGTAGAAGCCCATCAGCCAGGGCCAGGCCGTTCCCTGATGGTAGGCATAATCGCGCTGCGTCTGCGGCCCTACATAGTTCGGATTGTAACCGCCGCTCTTCGGGCTCAACGTACGGAGACCTTTCGGTGTCAAGAGTTCCTTGGTCACAATATCCAGTACCTGGCGCTTCTGTACGCGGTCCAGCGGAGAATAATCGAAAGCTACGGTAAATATCATGTTCGGACGAACGCTCCAGTCCATCATATAGCCATCCACATAATCGAACAGATAGCCATATTCATTGCGGAAGACTTCGACAAACGACTTGCCCGTCACTTCCGCCTGTTGCTCCAACGCCTGTGCCAGGGGCTCGTTGCCGCCTTCGCGAACCATGTCGGCC
This sequence comes from Mediterranea massiliensis, assembly GCA_958402075.1. Taxonomy (GTDB): domain Bacteria; phylum Bacteroidota; class Bacteroidia; order Bacteroidales; family Bacteroidaceae; genus Bacteroides; species Bacteroides massiliensis_D. The sequence continues at coordinate 11,317 of CATXSD010000014.1, forward strand.
ACGAAGCGCAGGGCATTGTACCACAACGCATTGATTTCGACCACATACCCTGTACGCGGAACTACCGGACGGCCATTGGCTACGGAGTTCATCCACGTCACCGCATGTTCGGTTCCGTTGGTATAGAGCAGGCCGTTGTCGTGCAAGAACAGGTTATCGTGCTTGCGGCTGCGGATATACTCAAGCATATCTTCGAGCAGGCTGCCATACATCTGGCGGCAACGCTCACGGGAAGTAAACTTGGCATACTGCTGCAAGCACCAGATGGCCCACAACAAAATGTCAGGATGCTCCATCTCGTAAATTTTATAGGTCACAGTCTCGCCATTCATAAACTGGCGGAGTGCCTTCTCGGCCGTCTTCATCACGTCCTCGAACTCATCCTGTTCGTCGACGGCCAGCGTCAGGCCGGGCAGTGAGATAAAGAGGTCGCGCGCACGACATTTGAACCAAGGATAGCCTGCCAAAATGTAATGTTCGTCGCCCTGCTTGTTGTGGAACTGATGGGCCGAATTCTTCAGACAGTGGTAGAAGCTGTCGCGCGGAGTACGGTCGGCGGCCTCTGCCTCGAATGTCTGTTTCAGTTTGCGGGTGTCCACTTCCGAGATGCCGGCAGAGAACACGATGCTCTCCCCCTTCTTTATATCCACTTCAAAATAACCAGGCACATACAGATCCTCGTTGAAATCGTAACCACGTTCCTGCTCCTTCGGATACTCAATGCCCCGATACCAGTCGGGCTGGAAGTGGAATTCATTTTTCTTGTTCAGCTGCATGAACAGTTCGGGATAGCCGGGATACATGCACGTCTTGATACCATTCTCCACCAGCTGGTACTCACGGCTTGCCTGGGGATTCTCGTGCGTGTACTCGCGCACGCTGCGGAAAGCCAGGAACGGCCGGAAACGCAATGTCGTGGCCGAATGGGCATCGACCAGCGTGTAGCGTATCAGAATGCGGTTCTCATGGTGTACAAAAATCTTTTCCTTACGGAGGATAACGCCTCCTACACGGTAAGTTGTGGCCGGGACATGCTCGCAATCGAACTCACGGATATATTTATGTCCGTTGGGACTGAAATGATTGCCTTGATACTTGTGCAATCCCAGGTTAAACTCTGCACCGTGCTGAATTACCGTTTCGTCCAAAGAAGAGAGCAGCACATGATTCTCATCGTCCAAGTTGGGGACGGGGATCACCAACAAGCCGTGATATTTGCGTGTGTTACAATCTACAATCGTTGTACAATGATAGGCACCCGACTTGTTTGTACGGAGTATCTCCCGCGGGAGCGACTCTTCCAAATTAATCATCAGCGTCTTGTCAAATCGTAAATAACTCATAGTTGTGCATTATTTAAATTAAAGGTTAAAAATTCAGGTTCACTATGCCCTACAGATAGTTGTAGCGATGCCCAAAAATACAAATTAATGTATACACGCAAAATAAAAAAAGACTTTTTTTTCGCTTTTCGGCCAAATAATTGTAGTATTGCATCCGATTAGCATATACCATGTGTCAAAAAGCCCCCTGAACGCCCTATGAAACGAGATATACAACGAATTTTTCTGGCAGCCGTCATCCCGCTGTTCTTTCTTTTCATCCTGTACATGTTGAAGATTTTAGAGGTCGGCATGGGATGGGATTTCACCCGTCTGGGAATCTATCCGATGGAGAAACGGGGGGTGTTCGGCATCTTTGCCCATCCGCTGGTCCATAGCAGCTTCAGCCATCTGGCAGCCAACAGCCTTCCGCTGTTTTTCCTGTCCTGGTGTCTGTTTTATTTTTACAAAGGCATCGCGCCCTACATTTTTTTCCTCGTCTGGATAGGAGGCGGCATCTTTACCTTTCTGTTCGGCAAGAGCGGATGGCATGTCGGTTCGAGCGGCATCATCTACGGCCTGGCCTTTTTCCTGTTCTTCAGCGGCATTTTGCGCAAGCATGTACCCCTCATCGCCATTTCATTGCTGGTCACCTTTCTGTACGGAGGACTGGTCTGGAACATGTTTCCCCAATTTGCCAAAGCCTCTACCTCCTGGGAGGGGCACATGGGAGGAGCCATTGCGGGCATACTGTGTGCAATAGGCTTCATGAACTACGGCCCCCAACGTCCCGATCCGTTTGCCGATGAAGATGAACAGGATGAAGAAGACGAAGAAAAAGGGGGAGAAGAAGATACAGACGGCATTCCACCCGAAGACCGGCAGTTGCAAGGAGAAGACAGGAAAACGGAGGAATCCGAATAATTCCTTATTTTCATGTTTTTAGACGCAAAAAGTTGTTTAATTCCTCTCACAATCTTATTTTTGCCTCACCAAACATGGAGAAACGTCAAGTAACCACCTGTTTGTGAACAGAAACAAGACTCTTAACAACCCTAACGGAATGGAAGGATTTATTGCGGACACACTATACGACCAGTCGATGAGAAAACGCAAGAACTGCCTCATCAACACCAAAATAATCATACGCGTACTGGGCATCCTGCTCTTTGTGGAAACGGCCATGTTCCTGCTCTGCGCACTGGTTTCCTGGATGTATCAGGAAGAAGAGACACTGACTTTCCTGCAAACGGCAGCCATCAATACAGCCGTAGGCATTGTCCTGATTCTGTTGAGCCGGGGTGCCGAACGGAAGCTGACCAAACGTGACGGCTATTGCATCGCCAGCCTGTCTTGGGTACTGTTTTCAGCCTTCGGCATGCTTCCCTTCTACCTGAGCGGCAGCGTAGACAGCATTACCAACGCCTTTTTTGAAACCATGTCGGGGTTCACCACGACGGGGGCCACCATCATGGACAACATAGACGACCAGTCGCACGGCATTCTTTTCTGGCGCAGCCTGACCCAGTGGATAGGCGGTTTGGGAATTGTCTGCTTCGCCATTGCCATCCTGCCCATTTTCAATGAAGGAAACATGCAACTCTTTTCAGCCGAAGCAACGGGAGTCACCCACAACAAACTGCATCCCAAAATCAGCATCATGGTCAAATGGATCTGGGGAGTATACCTCATGCTGACAGCTTCGGTCGGCATACTGCTATACGTCGGCGGCATGAACTGGTTCGATGCCGTCTGCCATGCCTTTGCCACGACCGCCACCGGCGGCTATTCGACCAAACAGGCCAGCATCGCCTATTGGAACTCTCCTTTTATCGAATATGTGATTTCATTCTTCATGATCATTTCCAGCTTCAACTTCGGGCTGTTCTATCTGGTCATCAAGGGGAAAGCATCCAAAATGCTACGCAACGAGGAACTCCGCTGGTTTCTGTCCTCCATCTTCATTCTGACAGGCATCATCACCGTAGCCCTGTTCATCTACAACCAATACGACATCGAAACGGCCTTCCGAAAGGCCTTGTTCCAAGTGTCCAGCATCCACACTTCCTGTGGTTTCGGCACCGATGACTATTGCTTGTGGCCTCCGTTCACATGGATACTGCTCATCTTTGCCATGCTGGCCGGCGGATGCACGGGTTCTACAGCCGGTGGCATCAAGTATATGCGCCTACTGATGATGGGCAAAGGTATCCGCAACAGTTTCCGGCGCATGCTCCACCCCAATGCCGTGCTGCCTATCCGCGTAGACCGGCAGGCCATCGCGTCGAACACCGTATTGTCCGTGGCCTTCTTCATCGTTCTCTATATGATTATCATTCTGATAGGCTGGGTAGCACTTATGGCCTTAGGCGTAGGATTTGAAGAGTCGCTCAGCACTGTCATCTCGAGCATCGGCAATGTAGGTCCCGGCCTGGGCAGCTTCGGGCCCGCCTATTCCTGGAACGCCCTGCCCGACGCTGCCAAATGGATTCTTTCCTTCTTGATGCTGGTAGGCCGTCTGGAAATGTTCTGCGTACTCCTGCTTTTCTACCCCAGCTTCTGGAAGAACCGGTAAAAAGTGTCGTATGGACTACTTTTGCAGGGCCTCGATGAGGGCCGTAATGTTGACCGTAAACAGGCGGACAGAAACGGCCAGCAGAATGATTCCAAAGAATTTACGGATGATGTAGATGCCTCCCTTACCGAGAAAACGCTCCACACGTCCCGTCATGCTGACCACAAAATAAACCCAAATCATGTTCAGCACCAAGGCGATGATGATGTTGATGCTGGCATACTCGGCACGCAGGGTAAGCAAGGTCGTGAAAGCACCGGCACCGGCCAGCAACGGAAAGACCAGCGGCACCAGCGTAGCTTCCTTAATCGGTCCCTGGTTCTTGAAGATTTCGATGTCGAGAATCATTTCGAGCGCCATCAGGAAAATGACCACCGCACCCGCAATGGCAAACGACTCGATGTCTACATGGAACAGCTGGAGCATCCAGTCGCCCGCGTAGAAGAAGCCCAGCAGAAGGGCAAACGATATCAAGGTAGCTTTCATCGCATTCACCTCCTTGCCTTTCTCTTTCAAATTGATGATGATGGGAATGGCTCCAATGATGTCTATCACAGCAAAAAGAACGATGAAAGCACTGATCATCTGCTGAAAGTTGAATGCTGAAAACATGATATATTCCTCCTTTTTTCCGCAAAGATACTTATAATCTACTATTCCACAACAGAAAAATGAGCGGATTGAACAGTACGTTTAAGAAATAATAAAAAAAACAAAAAGCAAAGGCCACAGCACACCGCCGAAGCCTATTATCACTATTTTTGGATTAAGATAAGATGAAATTTGACATAGCCCCATGAACGGGACTCCGTTTCCATCGGCCATGCCCACATCCTTCATTCTTTTTTGTTCCAAACCAAAAGCAATTCTTAGCTATGGATACGATGTTCGATACGTTGCTACAGCTTCCCCTGCTACAGGGACTGGCTCCAGAGGACTTTACCAGCATACTGGAAAAAGTGAAGCTGCATTTCGTCAAACTGAAAGCCGGCGAAACCATCGCCCGGGCAAATACCCCCTGCAGCGAACTCATCTTCCTCCTCAACGGAGAGGTGTCCGTCACGACAGCCTCCGCTGACGGAATATACAGCCTGACGGAATTTGCGCAAGCCCCTTACCTGATAGAGCCCCAATCCCTGTTCGGCATGCACACGAACTACACGGCCAAATATGTGGCTACCACAGAAGCAAACAGTGTACGCGTCAGCAAGACTGCCGTTACGGGACATCTGTTGAAATACGAAATCTTCCGGCTGAACTATCTGAACATTGCCAGCAGCCAGTCGCAGGCCCTGCACGGCAAATTGTGGAACCAGCCCATCCCGACCACACTCGAAGGACGCATCTGCCATTTCATCCTGAGCCACCTGAAGCGTCCTCAAGGAACAAAGCTCCTGAAAATAAAGATGGAGGACCTGGCCACGATTGTCAACGATACACGCAACAATGTGTCGAAGGTCCTCAATGACATGCAGGCCAGGGGGCTGCTGGAGCTTCACCGCGGCGAAATAGCCATTCCTGCCGCCGAGCATCTGCTGCCCTGATTACTCGTCGCGTACCTGCTCAATAGCATTCTTTATCAGAGGTTCCATCACCCGATAGCCTTCCAGCGTAGGATGAACCCCGTCCTTCGTATAGGCGGCTTCCAACGAACGGCCATCGTCCGCTACCAGCGCCTCGTAATAATTCACATAAGGTATTCCCTCCGCCGAAGCATATTCGGCAATGCGTTTGTTCAGCGCCGTTATCTTCTGGGGAGCATCCGCAACGGACGCATTCCAGCTGAAACGGGCTGCAGGCAATACGGATGTCAGTATCACTTGGATGCCATTCACACTGGCCAGTTCCACCATCGAAACAATATTGCCGAAGGTATAGTCTTCTACATAAGCTCCTGTATTCTCGGCCACGTCGTTGGTACCGGCATTGATGACTACAATCTCCGGCCGCAATTTGATGACATCCTCACGGAAACGCAACAGGAACTGCATCGAGGTCTGGCCGCTGATGCCGCGACCTACATATCCGTTCTTTTCAAAGAAAGCGGCATCGGCACGCACCCATCCTTCGGTAATGGAATTGCCCATAAATACGACTCTTCCCTTGACCGGTCCCTGCTCCTCCAACACACGATTGTCGGCAGCATAGCGTTTGAAATTGGCGAAATCCTGAGATTGAGCCTTACATTCTGCCAATCCGAAGGCAGAAACTACAAGCAAACATGCCAGCATGCTGGCACCTGAAATAAATGTACGTAACATAAGCTATGATTTAAGAGTAAAAAGAGAAAGCACGGACTTGAGCCGCCTTTGGCTTGTCCGTGCCTTGATCTGATATTGATATAAAGATTTCTTATTCCCACTCGATGGTCGAAGGTGGCTTCGAAGAGATGTCGTAGGTGACGCGGTTCACTCCCTTCACCTTGTTGATGATGTCGTTGGACACCTTGGCCAGGAATTCGTAAGGCAGGTGTGCCCAGTCGGCGGTCATGGCGTCGGTCGATGTCACGGCACGCAGGGCCACGGCACGCTCGTAGGTACGCTCGTCGCCCATCACGCCTACCGACTGAACGGGCAGCAGGATGACGCCGGCCTGCCATACCTGGTCATAAAGTGCCGTTTCCTTTCCATCGGCATCCTTTACCTTCCAATCGCGCAGGCCTTGGATGAAGATGTCGTCGGCATCCTGCAGGATGCGTACCTTCTCGCGGGTGATGTCGCCCAGGATACGCACGGCCAGACCCGGACCTGGGAAGGGATGGCGGTTGATGAGGTGGTCGGGGATGCCCAACTGACGGCCCACACGGCGTACCTCGTCCTTGAACAGCCACTTCAGCGGCTCGCACAGCTGGAGGTTCATTTCCTTGGGAAGTCCGCCCACGTTGTGGTGGCTCTTGATGGTCTTGCCGGTGATGTTCAAGCTCTCGATGCGGTCGGGGTAGATGGTACCCTGGGCCAGCCACTTGGCATCGGTTATCTTATGTGCCTCGGCGTTGAACACTTCCACGAAGTCGCGGCCGATAATCTTGCGCTTCTGCTCGGGGTCGGTCACGCCCTCCAGGTCCTTGAAGAACTTCTCGCTGGCGTCCACACCGATAACGTTCAGTCCCAGGCACTCGTAGTCGTGCATCACGTTCTTGAACTCGTTCTTGCGCAGCAGGCCGTGGTCCACGAAGATACACGTCAGGTTCTTGCCGATGGCCCGATGGAGCAGCACGGCAGCTACCGACGAGTCCACACCGCCGCTCAGGCCCAGGATGACGCGGTCGTCTCCCACCTGTGCCTTCAGCTCGGCCACGGTGGTGTCGACAAACGAAGCGGCGCTCCAGCTCTGGCTGCAACCGCAGACGTCGACCACGAAGTTCTTCAGCATCTGTGTGCCGTCTTCGCTATGGAACACTTCGGGATGGAACTGTACGCCCCACATCTTTTCGCCCTCGGCCTGGTAGGCGGCAATCTTCACCTTGTCGGTCGAAGCGATGACGCGGAAGTTGTCGGGGATGGCCGTAATGGTATCGCCGTGGCTCATCCACACCTGCGTATTCTCGCGCACGCCCTTGAAAAGCACGTTGTTCTTGTCGAAGGAACTGAGATGGGCGCGGCCATATTCGCGTGTGCCGGCCGGCTCCACCTTTCCGCCGTTGGTGTAGGCAATGAACTGGGCGCCGTAGCAGATACCCAGGATGGGGTACTTGCCGCGCAGCTGGCTCAAGTCTACCTTGAACGCGCTTTCGTCGTACACGGAGAACGGGCTGCCCGAAAGGATGACTCCCTTTACGCTGTCATCTCCTTGCGGAAACTTGTTGTAGGGTACAATCTCACAGTAAACATTCAGTTCGCGGATGCGGCGGCCAATGAGCTGCGTGGTCTGCGAGCCGAAATCGAGAATGATGATTTTTTCCTGCATATATGTGTCTATTGATAAATTGATTGTTTCAAGTTTGATTGATTGTGCAAAAATAGTGAAAGGTGAGCGGAGAACAAAATATTGAAACTTGTTTCAGCTATTTTTTATCCCGAACCGCCTCCTATTTTCGTGCAACAAAAATAGTGAAAGGTGAGAGCATAAACAAATGAAAATGCGTTTTTCATTTGCCTATGCCATACTACCTACCCTCTTCCACCGCTTCACTCCGTTTGAACCGTCAGTACAAAGGCGTTAAACCGACAGTTTAAACGGAGTAAACTGACGGTTTAAACGGATTAAACTGGCAGTTTAAAGCCATTAAACTGAGAGTTTATTTCGGACAAACAAAAATAAACTGCTATACACCTGTTTTCCAACGGCTTGCATTGGAAGGTCCAGCGGGCGGACGAGCACAAAAAAAGATTGCAGGAACACAACATTCCTGCAATCTCTTGTTTATACCTTATATATATATAGGCTTATTATTTAGCTTGTTCCAGCTGCAGCGTCTTGGTCGGCTGGTCGCAAACTTCCGTAGGACCGAAGTACTGGATGGGACCCGGATATACATAGTCCGTTTCCATCGCCCAATGGTCGCGCTGTGCGGCGAACGCCTTGAAGGGAGCACCGTCCAGTTTCACCAGAGCCTTCTGGATTACGGGCTTCATCTCGCCGTTACGACGTTCCATGTTCATCATCATCGTGATGGGCACACCGCCGGCAATCCATTCGTCGGCAGGAGCCGTCGTGTTGCGTACGGAAGCCATGTAGCCGGTCTTGCCGTTGGCAATCAGGGCAGATGCGGCATAACCCAGCGAGTAGCAGTAGTCGGCATCAAAGTTCGACGGAGCAGCGCAACGTCCTTCGTAACCGAAGAAGTGGTGCTGGGCGGCAAACTTGCCCACGTACTTGCCTTCTTCCTTCCAGGCAGCCAGCTTGGTGGCAACCATTTCGGAGAGCAGCTTCTCAGTCTCGATCAGCGATACCTGTACGTTGCCGTGCGGGTCGCGGTCGAGGGTCAGCTGACGGGCCACGCCTTCGGGCAGGCTGGCATAGATGGCAGAATTCTCGGGAGAGAGCTTGCTGATGATATAATCGCGCTGGTGGGACTTCTTGATGTGCGAGAACTCTTCGGCGTTAGTAGCCAGGAAGTCGTTCAGTTCAGCGATCAGGCGCTTCATGGCCGGAATGAACTCGATCAGACCTTCGGGGATGAGGACCGTACCGAAATTGTTGCCCTTGGCAGCACGGTCGGCCACAACCTTGGCGATGTAGGTCACGATGTCGTCCAGTGACATGTCCTTGGCCTCAACTTCCTCGGAGATGATGCAGACGTTGGGCTGTACCTGCAGGGCGCACTCCAAAGCGATGTGCGAAGCCGAACGGCCCATCAGCTTGATGAAGTGCCAGTATTTGCGTGCAGAGTTGCAGTCGCGCTGGATGTTGCCGATAACCTCTGAATAAGTCTTGCAGGCCGTGTCGAAACCGAAGCTGGTCTCAATCATGTCGTTCTTCAAGTCGCCGTCGATGGTCTTGGGGCAACCGATAACCTGTACGCCATAGTTCTTGGCAGCATAGTATTCGGCCAGTACGCAGGCGTTCGTGTTGGAATCGTCGCCACCGATGATGACCAGCGCCTTGATGCCCAATTCCTTCAGAATTTCATAACCCTTCTCGAACTGCTCTACCTTCTCGAGCTTCGTACGGCCCGAGCCGATGATGTCGAAACCGCCGGTGTTGCGATATTCGTCGATGATATCGGCCGTCAGCTCCATGTAGTTGTGGTCAACCAGTCCGCCGGGGCCCAGGATAAAGCCGTAGAGCTTGTTGGCGGGGTTCAGCTTCTTGATGCCGTCGAACAGGCCGGAGATGACGTTGTGTCCGCCGGGAGCCTGACCGCCCGACAGGATGACACCTACATTCATTACGGGGAAAGCAGTTGCCTCGGAAGAAGTTTCAAACTTGATGAGCGGCATACCATACGTGTTGGGGAACAGTTTCTGGATAGCTTCCTGGTCGGCAACCGACTGGGTAGCTTCACCGGCTACAGCTTTCACATGTCCTTTCAAAGCCTTGGGCAGCTTGGGCTGGTAGGCAGCCCTTGCGATTTGCAATGCACTTTTAGTCATATTGTTCTATATTATTTAAAGGTGTAAATATACTTCCTCATGGAAAGGTGGTGCAAATTTCGCTTTTTTCCCGTAGACTACATAACTTTTTTAAGTAAAACCGAAGCAAGTATCACATTTTTTATATTTTTGCGACCAGTTTACAAACGCATCCCTTATGCTACGACACTGGAAAGAACACTGGAAAGCACGCTCCCGACGCGTGCGCCGCAAGATAGAACTGCTCCGCCTGAAGCGGATACGTCAGAAGAAAACGCCGAAATACTCCTTTTGCAAGAACTGCGGCACCCAGCTCGAGGGCATGTACTGCTACCGCTGCGGCCAGTATGCGCTCGACGTGGAACAGCCTTTCTGGAAGTACGTCCGCCAGTACTTCGAGAACGTCTACCAGTTCGACACCAAGATATGGCGCACCCTGTGGTACCTCTTCACCCGCCCCGGCTTCCTGACCGCCGAGTTCAATGCGGGCAAAATCAATTCCTACGTCCATCCCTTCCGCCTGTACATGTGCATCTCGGTGGTGTTCTTCGCCGTGTTCTTCATGCTGGTGGGCGAACGGGCGAACGACTTCAACGCGCTGAACGACGGCCGGCTGCGACGCAGCGTCGTAGAGCGCCTGCGGACACCTGCCGCCGCTACCGACACCACCGTTTACCTCTACCAGGCACCGCGGCTGGTAAAAACCCTGTCACTACGCTTCGGCCTGAAGGAGGCCGACAGCCTGGTGCGCTACCAGCCCGTCGACAATCCCTACGGCCTGTCACGCACCACCCTGCCCCGCCTGCTGGTAGACTCCTGTTTCAAGCAGACCGACATCCTGCCGGAGGACTGGGACTTCATCCGAAAGGCGCGCGCCTTGAAGAACCTGAACATCGAGAACTGGATAGACGGACGTGACTACGGCCCGGACAACGTGACCGCCATCCGCGCCTTCCATGTTGACAGTACCCGCACGCAGACAGCCGATGGTACAGACAGCCTCGTGCTGCGCCCACAACGGGTCTGGCTCTGGACGGACGAGGTGAAGAAGGACGCCGAGACGGACGAGCTGCAGAAGCAACTGTTCGTCAACGACATCGTAGGCGGCCTGTCAAAGTGGACGCCCTTCTACATGATGTTCCTTCTGCCGCTGTTCGCCGCCCTGCTGAAGCTGTTCTACCGCCGCAAACGGATGCCCTACATGTGGCACTTCGTCCACGCCATCCACCTGAACACCGTCTTCCTCATCCTGCTCTGCATTCCGCTGGTACCGCTCTTCGCCTATGGCATCGACGACATGCTGGCTGCCCGGCAGACGCTCAACAACGTACAGCAGAACTTTCTGCACATCACGACCATCGGGTTCCCCGTGGCGATGTTCGGCTACCTGCTCGTATCCTTCCGTACGGTCTATAGACAAGAATGGGGCAAGACAACCCTAAAGGCAGTGCTGTTCTACGTCGTGTTCACCGTCATCGCCACCCTACTGGCCGCCGCACTGCTGCTGTGGCTGCTGGCAATGGAAGCGGACGCTATATAAATGAAGAATGAAGAACGAATAATGAAGAATTAGTGATGAAACTCATAGAAACACTCCGACAACGCCGACGCCGCATCCGCCGGAACATCGAGGCCATGCGCCTGCGACGCATCCGCCGCCACACCCGCCCCGGCTACACCCACTGCATGAACTGCGGCACCCGCCTGAAGGGCATGTACTGCCATCAGTGCGGCCAGTATGCGCTCGACATCCACCAGCCCATGTGGAAATACATCCGCCAATACTTCGAGAACGTCTATCAGTTTGACGGCAAGATATGGATGACGCTGCGCCTGATGTTCACCCGCCCGGGCTTCCTGACGAATGAGTTCAACGACGGCAAGATCAATTCCTACGTGCATCCCTTCCGGCTGTACATGTGTATCTCCGTTGTCTTCTTCACCCTGTTCTTCATGGCCGCCGAGCGCAGCACGGACCGCGCCCTGCAGTCGATGGCCGGCGAACAGATACCGGACACGGTGATGAACGTTCTGCGTCGTGCCAATCCTACCTCCCTGCCGGACACCACAGTCTATGCCTACAACACGGAGACTCTGCTCCAGGTGCTCGACGCCCGCGGAGCCAGCCATGCCGACCGCCTCGTCCGCCTGCACTACAAGGACCGTGGCGATGAGCTGAACCTCGTCACTCTGCCCCGCCTGCTCTTTGACTCGTGCCTGACGCGCACCGCCATCCGCGAGGAGACACAGACCGAAGTCAATGTCCTCCGCCGCACTGCCCGGCTGGGTATGCCCGACGAAGAGGAACAGTTCAGTCTCACCCTGCCCGTCGACACAGCGACGGGCCGCATCACCGCCGACGCATATGACTGGATGACCCGCCTCGACCAGACTGACCAGCTGCACCAACAGGCCACGGCTTCGTTCGTCCTGGGCCAGCTGTCCAAGTGGACGCCCCTGTTCCTGATGTTCCTTCTGCCCGTACAGGCTTTGATATTCAAGCTCTTCTACCGCAGCCGCCGCTACATGGAGCACTTTGCCCACGCCACACACCTCAGCAGCCTGCTGCTCGTGCTGATGGCCATACCAGCCGCCATCCTGCTGCGGAGTTTCAACGTGGGACACGACAACGACCTCTTCACCAACAGCTGGGAGGACGCCATCCTCTTCCTCACGCCCCTCGCCCTGCTGGCCTATCAGTTCGTGTCGATGCACACCGTCTACCGCGAGGGCTGGGGCAAAACCACGGCAAAATGCCTGCTCACGTTCTTCCTCTTCAACCTGCTGGCTCTCGGCTCTGCAACCGCACTCATCCTCTGGCTGGTGCTCAAGGCAATGGGGAGAATCTGATCCTTATTTTCCATAAGAGGCTTTTGCATCATTCTAAGACACAAAAAATGCGGTTTACGCAGATTTTCACAGGCTGCTATTTGCTGTGAAATCTGCGTAACCCGCATTCAAAAGACAAATTCTTTCCTAAGACAAGAACTTCCGGCCTTACTCCCAGCCACCGCCGAGGGCCTTGTAGAGGTTGACCATCGTGATGCGCTTGTCGCGTACGGCATAGCTGAGGCTGAGCTGGGCGTCAAAGTAAGTACGCTGGGCGTCGAGCAGGTCCATGTAACCGATGGCACCGTTGACATACTGCAACTGAGCCAGTTCAAGAGTAGACTTGGCCGACTGCTCCAGCTTGAGGCGCGTATCGTAGATGTCCTTCATCTTATTGAACTCCGTAATGGCATTGTAAGCGTCCTTGAAAGCACTGAGTACAGCTTTCTCGTAAGCATACGTGGCACGCTCGTAAGCCGCCTTCTTGGCCTTGAGGCGGGCGCGGTTCTTGCCCATGGCAAAGATGGGCTGCAACAGATTGGCACCCAGCAAGTGATGGGGCGACTTCAACAGGTCGGACAACTGTTCGCTCTCCGCACCCCAAGTAGCCGTAAGCGAAATGTTGGGGAAAAGGCTCGTATAGGCCACACCCACCTGAGCATTGGCGGCAATGAGTTCCTGCTCGGCCTGACGCACGTCGGGACGACGCTCCAGCAGGGTACTGGGCATACCCACGGGCAAGGCATCGGGCAACTGCACGTCGGCTGCCTGGCTGGAACGGCCGATGGCATGCGGATATTCGCCCGTCAGGAAGGCTAATTCATTCTCCTTGAGTGTAATCTTGCGTTCAAGGTCGGGCACGAGAGTCACGGTTTTGGCCAGTTCGACCTGTGCCTGGCGGAAGGGAATCTCGGAAATAAGTCCGCCCTCATAACGCAAGCGGACCAAGTGGAGGCTCTCGCGACGGGCCTCCACCGTCTGGCGCACAATGGTCAGCTCGTTGTCCAACGCCACCAGTTCAAAGTAGGCTTGCGCCACCTGGGCCACGAGACTCATCTGCAAGGCGCGCTGGTTCTCTATAGAACCGACAAACTCTGCCACACTCGCATCGCGCGTCCAGCGCAGCTTGCCCCAAAGATCAAGTTCCCAGGAGATGACACCCTTCAAGTCGAACTCATCGTCGTTCTTGTAATTGTTGCCGCCATAGTTCTCGCGTTCACGCTCGGCATAGACGCGCAATCCCACTTGCGGAAACATGTTGGCATAGTCGATGCGCTTCATGGCAGCCAGTTCCTTGACACGGGCAGCAGCCATCAGCATGTCCTTGTTATACTCCAGCGTCTTGCGGATGAGCCCCTGGAGCAGCGTGTCGGCATAGAGGTCCTCCCACGCCATGTCGGCCAGGGAAGTGGAGTCGGTTGCCGGCTGTCCGCCCAAAGTCTCGGGCAAGACCAGCTCCGGCCGTGTATAGTGCTTGCCCAACTGGCATCCGGCCAATAATAGTACCACAGCGGCCAGCACGCCCATCACATATATCGTTCGTCTAAGCATCTTCATCATTTTTTTCTTTTAAAGAGTTGTACGTTCAGTTTGCGGGTACGCATCCGGGCCTTCATCTTGTAAATCATCACGAAGAAGAAGGGCACCAGCAGAATGCCGACCGTAACGGCCACAATCATACCGAAGAACACGCCTGTACCGATGGCCTGTCGGCTGGCCGAACCCGGTCCCGAAGCCAACACCATGGGCAGCATACCGAGGATGAAGGCCAGTGACGTCATCAGGATGGGGCGGAAGCGCAAGTGCGCCGCATGCAGGGCCGACTCTACCAGGTCGCCGCCCTTGTCTACCTCGTCCTTGGCAAACTCCACGATGAGGATGGCATTCTTGGCAGCCAGACCGATGAGCATCACCAGACCGATCTGGAAATAGGTATCGTTCTCGAGCCCGCAGATGGAAATACCCGCATAGGCACCCAGCACGGCGATGGGCAGGGAGATAAGCACGGCGATGGGCACGCTCCAGCTTTCATAGAGGGCTGCCAGGAAGAGGAACACGAAGAGGAACACCAGTCCCAGGATGAGTCCCGTCTGTCCGCCCGCCTGTTTCTCCTGATAGGACAGGCCGCTCCACTCCACGCCAATGTTGTCAGGCAGACGGTCGCGGGCGATGCGCTCGAGCAGTTCCATCACCTGTCCGGAGCTGGCTCCACTGGCTGCCGTACCGCGGATGACGGCGGCGTTGAACATATTGAAACGCTTGATGCTGCCCGGGCCGGTGGTGTACTCCGTCGTGCCAAGCGAGGTAAGCGGAATCATGTCGCCGTCGCTGCCGCGCACGAAGTAGAGACCGATGTTGTCGCGATGCTCACGGTAGGGAGCCTCAGCCTGCAGATAGACGCGGTAGACGCGGTTGAACATGTTGAAGTCGTTCACGTAGACCGAACCCGTATAGGCCTTCATCGTCGAAAAGACATCGGCCATGGGTACGCCCGAAAGCTTCACCTTGTCGCGGTCCACGTCGAAGTAGAGCTGCGGGATATCGGCCTGCAACGAGGACGAAAGTCCTTCAATCTCCTTGCATTGCGACACGTAGTACATCAGCGTGTCGGTGGCGCGCACCAGGTCGTCGAAGGTAGCGTCGCCGCGTGCCTCGAGCTGCATCTCGAAACCGCCCGACGTACCCAGGCCGGGGATAACCGGCGGAGTGGACAGGTAGACCTTGCACTCGGGATATTCACTGATTTCGCGGCGGACAGTCTCCATCACCTCGTCAATGGTGGTGTTGTCGCGCTCCTCCCAAGGCTTCAGGATGACGGTCAGCTGGCTGCGTGCCTGGCTGGTGCCCACACGCGGACTGGAACCTGTCACGTTCTGTACATATTCCACTTCAGGCTGTTGCATCAGGAAGGCGATGGCGCGCTCGGTCACGTTGCGGGTACGCTCCAGCGTAGCGCTCTCGGGCAACTCCAGCTCGACGGTAAAGTAGCCCTGGTCTTCGACGGGCAGGAAGCTGGTGGGCGTAAAGCGATGCAGGATGAAGATGCACAACAGGCCAATGCAGAAGTACATGGCGATGCGGCGCGGATGCTTCACGGTGCTGCCGATGAGCTTGACGTATTTTGCGTTGCCAATGGCCAGCCACTTGTTGATAAAGGCAAATACCCGGTTCTTGGGTTTGTTGGGGTCCTCGGGTTTCAGGATGAGCGAACACATCACAGGGCTCAGGGTCAATGCCACGACGGTGGACAAGAGTACCGATACTACGATGGTCACCGTGAACTGACGGTAGAGCTGGCCCGTAATGCCCGGCAGGAAGCTGACCGGCACGAACACCGCCGCCAGCACAAGCGATGTGGCGATGATGGCGCCCACCAGTCCGTTCATGGCCTTCTTGGTAGCCTCATAGGGACTGAGGTGTTCCTCCTCCATGATGCGCTCCACGTTCTCAACCACCACAATGGCATCGTCCACCACAATACCGATGGCCAATACCAGGCCGAGCAAGGTCAGGATGTTCAGCGAGAAGCCGAAGATGAGCATGAAGCCGAAGGTACCAATCAGCGAAATGGGCACCGCCACCACGGGAATGAGCGTGGCACGCCAGCTCTGCAACGACAGGTAGACTACCACAATCACGAGGAACAGGGCTTCGAACAGCGTCTTATACACCTCGTGGATGGACTCATTGATGTAAGTGGTCATGTCGAACGGTATTTCATACTCCAATCCTTCGGGGAAGTTGGCGCTGATTTCCTTCATGGTATTCTTGACGTTCTCGGCCACCTCCATGGCGTTGGCGCCGGGCAGCATGTAGAGCCCCAGCACAGCGGCATTGCCGGCATTGATACCACTCTCGGTATTATAGGACTGGGCTTCGAGCGAAATGCGGGCCACATCGCGCAGGCGGATCAGCGAACCGTCGGCATTGGCACGCAATACGATTTCCTCGAACTGGGAAGCCGATGACAGACGTCCCTGCGCCGTGATGGGAATGGTAATGTCGAGCCCCGTCACAGGCTGCTGGCCCAGGACACCGGCCGCCGATTCGCGGTTCTGGTCCTTCAAGGCATCCTGCACGTCCTTCACCGTCAGGCCGTAGTTGGCCAGACGGGCGGGGTCTACCCATATCTGCATGGCGTAGTAGCGGCTTCCGATGTTGGACACACGCCCCACGCCGGGGATACGCCGCAAAAGGTCGAGCACATTCAGGGTAGCAAAGTTACTCAGATAGATTTCATCGAACTTGGGGTCGTCCGACGTCAGGCAGATGGTCATCAGCTGGCTGGGCGACTGCTTGTCCACCTCGATGCCGTTCTGCACCACTTCGGCGGGCAGACGCGACTCGGCCAGCTTGATGCGGTTCTGTATCTCGACGGCAGCCAGGTCGGGGTCGGCAGAAATGTCGAAGGTGACAGTAGCCGAGAAGCCTCCCGTGTTGGAGCTGGTAGACTCCATGTAGAGCATGCCCGGCGTACCGTTGAGCTCCTGCTCGATGGGGGTGGCCACGGCCTGCGACACGGTGACGGCACTGGCGCCCGGATAGGAAGCCGAGATTTTCACCACTGGCGGCGTTATCTGAGGATACTGGTCGATGGGGAGCATCATCAGGCCGATGATACCCACAATGACAATCAATATGGAGATGACGGCCGAGAATATCGGTCTGTCTATAAAGAAATTAACTTTCATAAGCGGGATAGGTTTCTGATGTTAGACTTCTGTGATGGCAACACACCGTTATTCTTCTGTACCCTCTACTTCGGTCGGCTTGCCCACGCGCACCTTCATGCCGGGGGTCAGCTTGTGATAGCCTTCGGTCACAATGTTCTCGCCGGGCACGATACCGCGCTCTACCACGACATTGTTGCCGAACTCAGGACCGAGTTCGATGAAACGGCGCTCTACCGTCGAGTCGCGGCGCATGACGAAGATGTGTGCCCCGCCTTTCTCAATCAACAGAGCCTTTTGGGGAACCACGGTGGCATGCTCGCGCACGTCGAGCAGCACACGCACCTTGGTGAACTGGCCGGGAAGCAGCACGCGGTCGGGGTTGGGCATCTCGGCACGCACGGAGAAGGTTCCCGTCTTGGGGTTCACCTGCGGCTCGGCAAAGTCTACTATACCTTTATATATATACTGGCTGTTGTCGGGCAAGGTAATGGTGACCGTGGGCTGCCAGGAACGGGTCGAGTCCTTCTGCCCGATGACCACATTGCGTTCCTTGCCTTTCAGATAGTCCAGAGCCGTCATGCTGAAGTCCACCAGCACGGTGTCGCTCTTCACGATGGTGGCCAGCAGCGACTTTCCGCTGGTACCCACCAGCGTACCGAGGTCGACGTGACGCTCGCTGATGTGGCCCGAAATCGGAGAACGTACCCACGTGTAGCCCAGTTCCTGTTCGGCCTGGTCGAGGTCGGCCTGGCTCATACCCATGCTGGCCACAGCCGTCTCGTAGGCGGCGATGGCATTGTCCAGGTCCAGCTGGCTGGCCGCATTCTGCTGGAACAGAGGGCGTATGCGGTCCAGATCGCGCTTGGTCTTGCGCACCAGCGCCGAGTCCTTGCGGAGCTGCGCACGGGCCTTGTCGGCCTTGGCGCGGTATTGCTTCTGGTCGATGACGAACAACACCTGGTTCTTCGTCACATACGTACCTTCCTCGAAAGCCATGCTCTCCAGGAAGCCTTCGACACGGGCACGCACTTCGACGAACTGCTGGGCGCGGATGCGGCCCACATAGTCGCCGTATATCTCGACATCGTCCTGGCCGACGGGTTCCACCACCACTACGGGAGGGATGGGCTCGACCTTCTTCGGCCAAGTCACCACGATATAGATGCCCAGCAGCACTGCCATGCATACCACCATCGTCACCAGTCTTTTCTTTCTCAGCTTTAATTCCTTCTTCGTAAAAAATAGTCTCATGTCTGTTTGTTTAGCTAATTAAACCCTGTTTTTAGGAATGAGGGTGCAAAGATAATACCATTTTTCCAATTTTCCACCACAAATCGGCGTAACCGTTTAATTTTCAATAGAAAAACTTTCCCGTCTGCAATCTCGCGGAAGCCCTTCGGACGGCCCGCCCTGTAGAAAGCATCTACAAACTTGTAGAAATATTCCACACCCTCGGCCCGCCACACTTCCCCAACGCCCTGCCGACAAAATGACACTTTGATTTCCCAACCGCCCGAGAATCGCTTCTTTCCGCCCCAAGTCAAGGCCGATGGAAAAGAACGAAGAGTCGGAAGGCTTACACGCTCACACACAGCCGGATAGCGAAATCCTTACATTTGAAACAGAAGTTTCACCCTCCCCAAACGAAGAAAAAACCGCGGAAAACCGATGGAAAACCGGCAAAGCAACCCTTCGCCGAACAAAAAGCAGGCACTTTCCGAACGAAAAGCGGCGTTTTTCCCAAAGAAAACCTACGTTCTGACGACTGGAAACCTACGATCTGACAACAGAAAACCTACGATCCGGCAGCAAAAAGCCTGCTTTTTAACCCCTCAGAAGCCGGCAACCTGTCCGTTTCCGCCTCCAGTTTCTTCCTTTCGCGCAAGTAGTCTGTCAGCGAAAACCGACTATCCACATCCATCCGTCAACGAAACCAAGAAAACAGATGACAGAATGACAATCCGTCCTTCCGGCCATTCTTCGCCGGAAGAAGCAGTTCACCGACTTTCCAACCAGACATATATATAAAGGTGGAAAAGGAGCAATTCGGCCCCCTTCTACACGTTACGAACGTCCCGACAGATATCTTTTAACGATAAATAACCCAAACGAGGGCCTTGGAATGAAAAAAAAGGAAAAATTAAACCTACACGATATACCAACATACAAAACAATTTCGTACTTTTGCAGCGCATTTGGAAAACAAACGCAATTAGGTTAAAGAGAGATATTCAAGATAAATATTTATTGAACCTTTAAAAGTTTAAACAAAATGATTAAAGTAGGTATTAATGGATTCGGACGTATCGGACGTTTCGTATTCCGCGCTGCAATGAAGAGAAACGATATTCAAATCGTAGGTATCAACGACCTTTGCCCGGTAGATTACTTGGCTTACATGCTGAAGTATGACACTATGCACGGCCAGTTCGACGGTACTATCGAAGCTGATGTTGAAAACAGCAAGCTGATCGTTAACGGTCAGGCTATCCGCATCACTGCAGAAAGAAACCCGGCTGACTTGAAATGGAACGAAGTAGAGGCAGAATACGTTGTTGAATCTACTGGCTTGTTCTTGAGCAAAGACAAAGCTCAAGCTCACATCGAAGCCGGCGCAAAATATGTTGTAATGTCTGCTCCTTCTAAGGACGACACTCCGATGTTCGTTTGCGGTGTTAACGAAAAGACTTACGTTAAGGGTACTCAGTTCGTTTCTAACGCTTCTTGTACTACTAACTGCTTGGCTCCTATCGCTAAGGTATTGAACGACAAATGGGGTATCACTGACGGTTTGATGACTACTGTTCACTCTACAACTGCTACTCAGAAGACAGTTGACGGTCCGTCTATGAAGGACTGGAGAGGTGGTCGTGCCGCTTCCGGCAACATCATCCCGTCTTCTACGGGTGCTGCCAAAGCTGTAGGTAAAGTTATCCCCGAACTGAACGGCAAGCTGACTGGTATCTCCATGCGTGTTCCGACTCTGGATGTATCCGTAGTCGACCTGACTGTAAACTTGGCTAAGCCCGCTTCTAAGGAAGCTATCTGCGCTGCCATGAAGGAAGCTTCTGAAGGCGAACTGAAGGGCGTACTGGGTTACACAGAAGATGCAGTTGTTTCTTCTGACTTCCTGGGCTGCACGCTGACTTCTATCTTCGATGCAAACGCAGGTGTTTACTTGACTGACACATTCGTTAAGGTTGTATCTTGGTACGACAACGAAATCGGTTACTCTAACAAGGTTCTCGACCTGATCGCCCACATGGCATCTGTTAACTGCTAATTGACAGTTAGAAAATATTAAAGTATAGGCGGCTTCTGCGGAAGTCGCCTATTTTTTTTGCATTTTTGCGTAATGTTTGAGAAAGGTCTTATCCCGATGAAAATCAGAGAGGCCGTTGTTTTACTTGCATATTGAATATGACAGAAGTTCAGAATCCATTTTTTGAAAATATCCATACACCCCACGGTACCGTTCCCTTCGACCGCATCTCCGTGGAGCACTACGCCCCCGCCATCCGTCGGGGCATCGAATGCCAGAACGAGGAGATAGACGACATCGTCCGCAATCCCCAGCCTGCCGACTTCCACAACACCATCCTGGCTCTGGAAAAGTCGGGCCAACTGTTGCATCGCGTAGAAGTGGTGTTCGACAACCTGCTCAGCGCCGAAACCAATGACGCCATGCAGGAGCTGGCCAAGGAACTGATGCCCCTGCTGAGCGAACATGCCAACAACATTACGCTGAACGAATGCCTCTTCGAACGTGTCAAGACGGCCTACGAGCACCGCAACGACGAACCTCTGACCGCCGAACAACGGAAACTGACGGAGGACACCTACGAAGGATTTGTGCGCAGCGGAGCCAACCTGCAGGGAGCCGACAAGGAGAAATACCGCGAACTCTCTCGCCAGCTGAGCCTGCTGACCCTGCAATTCAGCGAGAACAACCTGAAGGAAACCAACGACTACCAGCTGGTGCTGACCGATGAAGCCCAACTGAAAGGTTTGCCGCAGAGTGCCATCGACGCCGCCGCCGAAACGGCCCGTGAGAAACAGCAGGAGGGCTGGGTCTTCACCCTGCATGCCCCCAGCTACGTGCCTTTCCTGACCTATGCCGCCGACCGCGACCTGCGCAAGGAAATCTACATGGCCTACAACACCAAGTGTACGCACGCCAATGCCTGCAACAACCTCGACATCGTGAAGCAGCTGGTCAACACCCGCCTGGCCCTTGCCCAGCTGTTGGGATATAAAGATTATGCCACCTACAAGCTGGAACGCCGCATGGCGCAGAACAGCGCCAACGTCTACCACCTGCTCGACCAGCTGCTCGAAGCCTACAAGCCGACGGCACAGAAGGAATATGCCGAAGTACAGGCACTGGCCCGCGAAGAGCAGGGCGACGACTTCACGCTGATGCCCTGGGACTGGAGCTACTACTCACAGAAGCTCAAGGACCGCAAGTTCAGCCTCAACGACGAAATGCTCCGCCCCTACTTCGAGTTGGAGAACGTCAAGAAGGGCGTGTTCGGTCTGGCCACCCGCCTCTATGGCATTACGTTCCAAAAGAATCCCGACATCCCCGTCTATCACAAGGACGTGGAAGCCTTCGATGTATTCGACAAAGACGGCAGCTTCCTCGCCGTACTCTATACCGACTTCCACCCGCGCGAAGGCAAGCGCTCGGGTGCCTGGATGACCAGCTACAAGGAACAATGGATTGACGAAAAGACGGGCGAGAACAGCCGTCCGCACGTGTCGCTGGTGATGAACTTCACCAAACCCATGCAGGACAAGCCAGCCCTCCTCACCTTCGGCGAAGTGGAAACCTTCCTCCACGAGTTCGGCCACAGCCTGCACGGCATGTTTGCCAACACGACCTATGCCAGCCTGAGCGGCACCAACGTCTACTGGGACTTTGTGGAGCTTCCCTCGCAATTCATGGAGAACTTTGCCGTCGAAAAGGAATTCCTGCATACCTTTGCCCGCCACTACCAGACGGGCGAACTGATACCCGACGAGCTGGTACAGCGCATCGTGGACTCGCGCAACTTCAACGCCGCCTACGCCTGCCTGCGCCAGGTCAGCTTCGGTCTGCTGGACATGGCATGGTACACCCGCACCACGCCCTTCGAAGGCGACGTGATGGCCTACGAGAAGCAAGCCTGGGCCCGCGCCCAAGTACTGCCGCCCGTCGAAGGAACCTGCATGAGCACCCAGTTCTCGCACATCTTTGCCGGTGGCTATTCGGCCGGCTACTACAGCTACAAGTGGGCCGAAGTGCTGGACGCCGACACCTTCTCGCTCTTCAAGCAAAAGGGCATCTTCAATCGGGAGGTGGCCGAATCCTTCCGCGAAAACATCCTGTCCAAGGGCGGAACCGAACACCCGATGACGCTCTACAAGCGCTTCCGCGGACAAGAGCCCACCATCGACGCATTATTGATCAGAAACGGAATAAAGAAGTAAAGATATGATGAAATATAAATTGTTTGCCTTATTGGCCGCCATCCTGCTGCTGGCCGGATGCAACAACGAAGACGATGTACTGGAGATCTTCACCGGCAAGACCTGGAAGCTGACCTACATTGCAGCCGAGAACTCGCACGAGCAATACAACTTCTGGAGCAACGACAAGGAATCCGAACAGAGCTTCAGCGCCCTCAAGCAGGAGGGCACCTTCATCGTGACTTTCGAAGGCACCAATTTGAACAACGTAGTCGGAGGGACCTTCAACGCCAAAGGTATCAACGCAACCATAGACGGAGAGTGGAACGCCAACGGCGAAAGCCACGAGATGAGTACTGCCAAGACACACGTCAGCATCTCCGAAAGGGATAAACTGGCACAAGCCTTTGTCACAGGGCTACAGAATGCCATCCGATATGGAGGCGACGACAGCAACCTCTACATCTATTATGAAGACAAGGACGGCACCGTCAAACGAATGAACTTCAAAGCACAATAAAATCAGAATACAGCCATGGACCACGAAGCCAAACAAGAAGCATTGGACAAACGCTACATACGCATGGCCGGCATTTGGGCAGAGAATTCCTACTGCAAACGCCGCCAGGTGGGCGCGCTCATCGTCAAGGACAAGATGATTATCTCGGACGGATACAACGGCACTCCTTCGGGATTCGAAAACGTATGCGAGGACGAGAACAACCTGACCAAGCCCTACGTTCTCCATGCCGAAGCCAACGCCATCACCAAGATAGCCCGCTCGAACAACAGCAGCGACGGAGCCACGATGTATGTCACCGCCTCGCCCTGCATCGAGTGTGCCAAACTAATCATCCAGGCCGGCATCAAACGGGTGGTCTACTCCGAGAAATACCGCCTGGAAGACGGCCTCAATCTGCTGAGACGGGCCGGCATCGAAGTGGTATACATCTCGGCCAACGAATAAACGGAAACGATTAAAACAAGATAACGATATGAGTACAAAAAACTCTTCCCGCTTCACCCCCCTTATCATTGCCATCAGCGTGGTGGTGGGAATATTGATCGGCACATTCTATGCCAAACATTATGGAGGAAACCGGCTGGGCATCATCAACGGCTCGTCCAACAAACTGAATGCCCTGCTGCATGTCATCGACGACCAGTATGTAGACACCGTAGACATGAGCCAACTGGTAGAAAAGGCCATGCCGCAGATACTGGCCGAACTGGACCCCCACTCTACGTACATTCCTGCCCAGAAACTGGAGGAAGTCAATTCTGAGCTGGAAGGCAGCTTCAGCGGTGTGGGCATCCAGTTCACCATCCAGGAAGACACCATCCACGTCAACAGCGTCGTATCGGGCGGCCCCGCCGAAAAGGTGGGCATCATGGCCGGCGACCGCATCGTGACCGTGGACGACAGCCTGTTCGTCGGGAAGGACCTGACCAACGAGAAGGCCATGCGCCACCTGAAGGGGCCCAAAGGCAGCCAGGTGAAACTGGGCATCAAGCGCATGACCGAGAAAAATCTGCTCGACTTCGTGGTGACCCGCGGCGACATTCCCCAAAACACCATCGATGCCGCTTACATGCTGAGCCAGGACTTCGGCTACATACAAGTGAGCAAGTTCGGCCGCACCACCCACGTCGAACTGCTGAATGCCATCGCCCAGCTGAGCCACCAGAATTGCAAAGGTATCATCATCGACCTGCGTGAGAATACAGGAGGCTATATGGAAGCCGCCATCCGCATGGTCAATGAATTCCTGCCCGAAGGAAAGCTGATTGTCTATACCCAAGGACGCAAATATCCGCGCATGGAAGAATATGCCAACGGTACGGGCAGCTGCCAGAACACACCGCTGGTTGTACTGATTGACCAAGGTTCCGCCTCAGCCAGCGAGATTTTTGCCGGTGCCATCCAGGACAACGACCGCGGCACCATCGTCGGCCTCCGTTCGTTCGGCAAGGGACTCGTACAGCAGCCCATCGACTTCAGCGACGGTTCGGCCATCCGCCTCACCATTGCCCGCTACTACACCCCGTCGGGCCGCTGCATCCAGCGTCCCTACGAAAGCGGCAACGACAGCAAGTACGAAATGGACTGGCTGGACCGCTACGAACACGGCGAATTCTTCTCCAAAGACAGCGTGAAGCTGGACAAGAGCACCAGCTATTACACTTCCCTCGGACGTCCGGTCTATGGCGGAGGGGGCATCATGCCCGATGTATTCGTGCCGCGAGATACGACCGGCGTAACCTCCTACCTGATTGATGTCAGCAACAAGGGCCTGCTCATCCAGTTCAGCTTCCAGTACACCGACCATAATCGCTCCAAACTGAACGAATATACGACCGAAGAAGATTTGCTGAACTACCTGAAGAAGCAGAACATCACAGAACAGTTCGTCCGCTTTGCAGCCGAAAAGGGGGTGAAGAGACGCAACCTGCTCATCAACAAGTCACGCAAACTGCTGGAAAGGAATCTCTACGGCAACATCATCTACAACATGCTGGGTAAGGAAGCGTACATCCGCTACATCAACCGCGACGATGCCACCGTCCTGAAGGCACTGGAAATCCTGGAACGCGGTGAAGCGTTCCCCAAAGCTCCTGAAACCGCAACAGACAACAAAGACAATGAAAACAGGAAAAAAAGAACTGCGCAGGTATATAGCAGAACTGAAGACCCTGCACGCTACTTCCGCTACGCAACTGTCGGATGAAATCATGGCACGCCTGGAGGCTCATCCCCAGTTCCAGCAGGCTCGGACGGTTCTGATGTACCACTCCCTCGCGGATGAAGTCAACACCCACAACTTCATCCGCAAGTGGTATGCCTCCAAACGCATCCTGCTGCCTGTGGTCAAAGGCGACTGGCTCGAGCTGTACACCTACAACGGCCCCGACCAGATGAAAACAGGCGCCTACGGAATAGAAGAACCGACGGAAGGCAAGTTTTCCGACCTGATGCAGATAGACCTGGCCGTCATACCGGGTGTGGCCTTCGACCGCCGTGGCAATCGCCTCGGACGCGGCAAAGGGTATTATGACCGCCTGCTTCCCTTCCTGGCTACCACGTACAAACTGGGCATCTGTTTTCCCTACCAATTACTGGAAAACATTCCGACTGAACCGTTCGACATACGCATGGACGAAGTGATCTGCTGAACATAGTCGGACGGGAAAACGCTTATCGGAAAATAATGTTGGTGATGACCTGAGCCCCGACATGCTGGTTCAGATTACGCACAAGCAGTTCGCGCCCCATCATCAGTTCCTGACGCAGGGCAGCCGATGTGAGCGAGACGTACAGCACCTGATTCTTGATGAAAAGGTCGCGCGTATAGGAAGCGATGACCGGCCCCAACACTTCGGGCCACGCATTGATGAGCCGGCGTTCGTTCAACGGTGACTCCAGACTCTCCTGCCGCAAGAAATTGCGTATCAGCACTCCAATCTGTTCGGCATTGTTTCTTTTCATACCTCACCCTCCTGCATTTCCGTCACCGTCCCCTGCTCCACCCGGAACATCCGATAGTCTCCGCCTACCTTGTGCAGGATGTTGTCCAGATGACTGCGATTGGTATCTGTAATGAAAATCTGCCCGAAGCGGTCGCCCGCCACCAGCTTGACAATCTGCTCCACGCGCGAAGCATCCAGTTTGTCGAAGATGTCGTCCAGCAACAGCAATGGAACGGTGGTACCCGTACGGCGCAGGAAGTCGAACTGGGCCAGTTTCAACGCCACAAGGTAAGTCTTGTTCTGCCCTTGCGACCCCTCGCGCTTGATGGGAAAGTCGCCGAGCAACATTTCCAAATCGTCCTTATGGACACCGCGCAACGAAAAGCCCATGATGCGGTCGCGCTCACGGCTTTCCTTCAGCACCTCCAGCAGGGACGTTCCCCGCGCATGCGAGCGGTAACTCAGTCCTACCTGTTCCCGGTCCTGCGATATGAACGAATAGAAGGACTGAAATATGGGGATAAACTCGTTGACAAACGCTTCCCGCTTGCGAAACACCACTTCACCCGCCTGGGCCATCATCTCCTCCCACACCAGGAACAGTTCCTCCTCGACCGGCTGTTCACTCTTCAGCAGCGTGTTGCGTTGGCTCAACGCCTTGTTGTAACGGATCAGTGCATCGAGATACTCTTTGTCGTATTGCGAAATGACCACATCCATGAAGCGGCGGCGTTCGTCGCTCCCGCCGGCAATCAGTTCCGTATCCGCCGGCGACACCATCACCAGCGGCAGGAAGCCGATGTGGTCCGACAGGCGGGTGTATTCCTTCTTGTTGCGCTTGAACTGCTTCTTCTGCCTGCGCTTCATGCCGCAATACACCTCTTCCGGCGTTCCGTCCTCCGCCTCGTAAAATCCCTGGATGACAAAGAAGTCGGCCTCGTGGCGAATGTTCTGCGAGTCGATGGGATTGCCCGCACTCTTGCAGAACGAAAGGAAATACACCGCATCCAGCAAGTTCGTCTTCCCCATGCCGTTCTGCCCGAAAAAGCAGTTCAGCTTCGGCGAGAAAGACAGTTCCACCTGCTCTAAGTTCTTATAATTGAGTATAGAAATGCGTCTCAGTATCATAATTGTCACTCCATTCACCTGCAAAAATAGGAAGATTTTCGGGCTTTTCCGGCACAAAGTAAAAAAAGATGCCGTGAAATTTCGCCAAAACCTATAAAAAACTTACTTTTGCCATTCGAAATCTCAAAGACCGAATAATAACAAAAAAGAATCTATAAAAATGGCAGAACAAAAGAAAACAAACGAAGCCCTGAATGTGGAAGAGGCACTTACGCAGTCGGAAGCATTCCTCATCAAGTACAAGAAAGCAATTATCGGTGCCGTAGTGGCAGTCATCGTCATCGTTGCCGGTGTAGTGATGTACAAGCACCTCTATGCCGAACCCCGTGAACAAAAGGCACAGGCCGCCCTGTTCAAAGGAGAAGAATATCTGGGAGCCGACGCCTACGAACTGGCCCTGAACGGCGACAGCATCGGTTATGCAGGATTCCTGAAAGTAGCCGAAGAATTCAGCGGAACCGACGCAGCCAATTTGGCCCACGCCTATGCAGGCATCTGCTATGCTCACCTGGGCAAATATGAAGAAGCCATCAAAGCCTTCGAAAGTTTCGACGGAAACGACCAGATGGTTTCTCCGGCCATGAAGGGCGCCATGGGCAACTGCTACGCTTCGCTCGGCCAGCTGGACAAGGCAGCCGACATGCTCCTCAAGGCAGCCAAAGAAGCCGACAACAACACCTTGAGCCCCATCTATCTGCAGCAAGCAGGTGAGATTCTCGTGAAGCAAGGCAAGTACGACCAGGCTATCGAAGCCTACACGACCATCAAGGACAAATACTTCCGTTCCTACCAGGCCATGCAGGCAGACAAGTTCATCGAGCAGGCCAAGCTGATGAAGAAATAAACCGCTACACCTTATTATATATAAGTGACGGTCCCCGGTCACGGATTAAACGGGAAACACGGTCCATCCACAGGAATACCGTGAAGTCCGTGTAATCCGTGACTTTTTTATCTACAATGTTCAACCCATAAAAACCATCCACACTATGGCAACAGCTTATCACAACCTGTCCGAATACGATTTCAACTCAGTACCCGATGCCGCAAGCATGAAGTTCGGCATTGTCGTATCCGAATGGAACTATAACATCACCGGCGCCCTGCTGAAAGGAGCCGTAGAGACCTTGAAGAAACATGGAGCCAAAGACGAAAACATTCTGATAAAGACCGTCCCCGGCAGTTTCGAACTGACTTTCGGATCCAGTCAGCTGATCAGGCAAGCCGACGTCGATGCCGTCATCGCCCTGGGATGCGTGGTTCGTGGCGACACCCCTCATTTCGACTACGTCTGCATGGGTGCCACCCAGGGCATCGCCCAGCTGAATGCAAACGGCGATATACCAGTAATTTACGGACTGATAACTACCAACACGATGGAGCAGGCCGAAGAACGTGCAGGCGGCCGGCTGGGCAACAAAGGTGACGAATGTGCAATTACTGCAATAAAAATGATAGATTTCGCTTGCAGTTTACGAAAATAGTCGTATCTTTGCACCGCAATTGAGAAACGAAGGTGAAACACCGAAGTCATCAAGAGCGATCGGGCAAATACCAGAGTGGCCAAATGGGGCAGACTGTAAATCTGCTGGCTTACG
>CATXSD010000015.1 GCA_958402075.1 Mediterranea massiliensis
GCCCCCCTGCTGGACCGCATGGAGCTGATCGAGGTGAGCGGATACATCACGGAGGAGAAGATCGAGATTGCCCGACGACACCTGGTGCCCAAGGAACTGGAGGCCAACGGACTGAAGAAGACCGACGTGAAGCTGCCCAAACAGACGCTGGAGGCCATCATCGAGCAGTACACCCGCGAGAGCGGCGTGCGCGAGCTGGAGAAGAAGATAGGCAAGATCATGCGCAAGGTGGCCCGCCAGTATGCCACCGACGGCTATCTGCTGAAGACGGAAATCAAGCCCGAAGACCTGTACGACTACCTGGGCGTGGCCGAATACACGCGCGACAAGTACCAGGGCAACGACTATGCGGGCGTGGTGACGGGCCTGGCGTGGACGGCCGTGGGCGGCGAGATACTCTTCGTGGAGACGAGCCTGAGCCGTGGCAAGGGCGGACGGCTGACGCTGACGGGCAACCTGGGCGACGTGATGAAGGAGTCGGCCATGCTGGCGCTGGAGTACATCAAGGCGCACGCCTCGCTGCTGGGGCTGGACGAGGAAATCTTCGAAAACTGGAACATACACATCCACGTGCCCGAAGGCGCCATCCCCAAGGACGGACCGTCGGCAGGCATCACGATGGCCACCTCGCTGGCTTCGGCCCTGACGCAGCGCAAGGTGAAGGCCAACCTGGCTATGACGGGCGAAATCACGCTGCGCGGCAGGGTGTTGCCCGTGGGCGGCATCAAGGAGAAGATTCTGGCGGCCAAGCGCGCGGGCATCAAGGAAATCATCCTGAGCGAGGACAACCGCAAGGACATCGACGAGATTCAGGACATCTACCTCAAAGGACTCACCTTCCACTACGTGAAGGACGTGAAGGAGGTGTTTGCCATCGCGCTGACCGACGAGAAGGTGGCCGACGCCATCGACCTGACCGCCAGGAAAGACAAGGAAAAGGAACAAAAGGAAGAAGCATGAAATTCGAATTACAATATACCGACAGCAAGACCAACGCCCGCGCCGGCCTGATAACGACCGACCACGGGCAGATCGAGACTCCCATCTTCATGCCCGTAGGTACCCTGGGCACCGTCAAGGGCGTACACCTGACGGAGCTGAAGGACGACATCAAGGCGCAGATCATTCTGGGCAACACCTACCACCTGTACCTCCGTCCGGGCCTCGACGTGCTGGAGAAGGCGGGCGGCCTGCACAAGTTCAACGGCTTCGACCGCCCGATGCTGACCGACAGCGGCGGCTTCCAGGTGTTCTCCCTCGCCGGCATCCGCAAGCTGCGCGAAGAGGGGGCCGAGTTCCGCTCGCACATCGACGGCAGCAAGCACATCTTCACGCCCGAACGGGTGATGGACATCGAGCGCACCATCGGGGCCGACATCATGATGGCCTTCGACGAGTGTACGCCGGGCGATGCCGACTACGACTACGCCAGGAAGTCCATGGAGCTGACCCACCGCTGGCTGGACCGCTGCATCGCGCGCTTCAACGAGACGGAGCCGAAGTATGGCTACCACCAGTCGCTCTTCCCCATCGTGCAGGGCTGCGTGTACCGCGACCTGCGCACGCGCTCGGCCGAGTACATCGCCTCGAAGGAGGCCGAGGGAAACGCCATCGGCGGACTGGCCGTGGGCGAGCCTGTGGAGAAGATGTACGAGATGATCGAGCTGGTGAACGGCATCCTGCCCAAGGACAAGCCCCGCTACCTGATGGGCGTGGGCACGCCGGTCAACATTCTGGAGGGCATCGAGCGCGGCGTGGACATGTTCGACTGCGTGATGCCCACCCGCAACGGACGCAACGGCATGCTCTTCACCAAGGACGGCATCATGAACATGCGCAACAAGAAATGGGAAACGGACTTCTCGCCCATCGAGGCCGACGGAGCCTCGTACGTGGACACGCTCTACTCGAAGGCCTACCTGCGCCACCTGTTCCATGCACAGGAGCTGCTGGCCATGCAGATAGCCTCCATACACAACCTGGCCTTCTACCTGTGGCTGGTGGGCGAGGCGCGCAAGCACATCATCGCAGGTGACTTTGCCACCTGGAAGCCCATGATGGTAAAACGAGTATCTACAAGATTATGAAAAGACTAAGAAGCATACGAATACCGAAACTGAATGTCGGCATATCCAAGCTGACAGGCGGATTCTTGAAGCGGCTGGACATGTACATCATCAAGAAGTTCCTGGGGACGTACGTCTTTGCCATCGCCCTCATCATCTCCATTGCCGTGGTGTTCGACTTCAACGAGAAGCAGGACAAGTTCATGTCGCACAACGCTCCCTGGAGTGCCATTGTCTTCGACTACTACATGAACTTCATCCCCTACTTCGCCAACCTGTTCAGCCCGCTGTTCGTGTTCATCGCCGTCATCTTCTTCACCTCGAAGCTGGCCGAAAACTCGGAAATCATCGCGATGTTCTCCACCGGCATGAGCTTCAAGCGCATGCTGCGGCCCTACATGGTGTCGGCCGCCATCATTGCCGTCGCCACCTTCTGGCTGGGGTCGTACGTCATCCCCAAGGGCAGCGTGACGCGCATCAACTTCGAGGACAAGTACTACAAGCCCCGAAAGGCCAACTCGGCCCGCAACATCCAGCTGGAGGTGGACTCGGGCGTCATCGCCTACATCGACCGCTTCGAGGACTACCGCAAGACGGGCTACCGCTTCTCGCTGGACAAGTTCAAGGACAAGCAGCTGGTGTCGCACCTGACGGCACGCAGCATCACCTACGACACGACGTCGTACCACCACTGGATCATCAAGGACTACATGATACGCGAAATGGACGGCATGAAGGAGAAGATAACCCGCGGCGAGCGCATCGACACCACGCTCTTCATGGAGCCGGCGGACTTCCTCATCATGAAGAACCAGCAGGAAATGCTCACCAGCCCGCAGCTGAGCGAGTACATCGACCGACAGAAGCAACGAGGCTTTGCCAACATCAAGGAGTTCGAGATAGAGTACCACAAGCGCATCGCCATGTCGTTCGCCTCCTTCATCCTGACACTGATCGGCGTGTCGCTCTCGTCCAGAAAGACCAAGGGCGGCATGGGTCTGCACCTGGGCATCGGACTGGGACTGAGCTTCTCGTACATCCTCTTCCAGACCATCGCCTCGACGTTTGCCGTCAACGGCAACGTGCCGCCGATGATTGCCGTCTGGATTCCCAACGTGCTGTATGCCTTCATCGCGTTCTATCTGTACAAGAAGGCGCCCAAGTAAATGAGTGACGAGCTACGAGCTACAAGTGAGGGTTATAAGAAACGAGCTACGAGCTACAAGTGACGAGCTACAAGTAAGGGTTATAAGAAACGAGCTACGAGCTACAAGTGACGAGCTACAAGTAAGGGTTATAAGAAACGAGCTACAAGCTACAAGTGACGAGCTACAAGTAAGGGTTATAAGAAACGAGTTGTCAGTATGTAATCTGCAACTTGTAGCTTGTAGCTCATAGCTTTTGATAACTCGTCACTCGTAGCTCATAGCTTTTTATAACTCGTCACTCGTAGCTTGTAGCTCGTAGCTCGTCACTCGTAGCTAAAAAAACATGAAGCCCCTCCTGCTCTCGTGTCGCCACAAGTGCAGGAGGGGCTCTTTTGTTGTATTCATTTCCTCTTATCAACCACTCTCTTCCTGTCCGACCGACGGATAAGCATCAGTTCAGATAGGCCGAAAGCTCAGCAGCAGAGATGTTTTTGGCAATAATCACACCATTATCATCCAGTAAATAGTTAGTAAAACCACGACCCAGGCGATATTGCTTGTACAGGTCGGAGTCTTCACCTTCTGTCTCCACGAAACAGGCGGGAGTAACTATTTGGTCCTTACGAACGGTTTCCTCGAAGACGGAACGATATTCGTCGAACGACACGGAAACCATTTCCACATTGTCGGAGGCCGATTGGCGAAGCACATTGCTCAAACTTGCGTTCTGCATCCGGGACTGCGCATCGTAACTGGCCCAAAAGCTCAGCAACACATATTTGCCCTTCAGGTCCGAAAGACCGTTGGACGGTTGCACGTCAGACATAGTTTGGATAGTAAAATCGGGGGCTATGTCGCCCACATTCAAACCTCCGGTAGGTTTGTCTTTTGAAACAAAAGAAGTCAAGGAACTAAGTAGTAATACAACAAAAATCCATTTTACATATCTCATGCAATACGGTTTTGGTTAAATACTATTCGGGACTGCCGTTCGCGACAGTGATTTCTTCCCGAAACATTGTCTTACAGGGCCCGACACCCAACAATTCTGCTGACAGTCAAGACCTTTCATCTGAAATCGGTGGCA
The DNA here is from genome assembly GCA_958402075.1 of Mediterranea massiliensis. GTDB lineage: Bacteria > Bacteroidota > Bacteroidia > Bacteroidales > Bacteroidaceae > Bacteroides > Bacteroides massiliensis_D. The sequence goes on from CATXSD010000015.1 coordinate 4,302, forward strand.
AAGGTAAGCATTTCTCAAACTAAGTTCCAAATAAACAAGCGATTTTCTCACTTTTTGCAGGCTTATTTTTATGTTATTTAGCATAAAACCGGCTTATCCCACACTCTTACACTTCCAAAATTTTCATTTATTTCTCCGTTCGCCTTTCGTTTCTTTTCATCAGACAGGATGCGGCTCGGCATAGCCAAACTGAAAAACTTTGTTTTTCGTTTGCCTCTGCTCTCGCCTTTTCCTATCTTTGCACGAAATTAGAGTTATAACATGAAATTTTCTGAATTACCCCTGAACGACAGTGTTCTCGACGCGCTCGACGCCATGCGCTTCGAAGAATGCACCCCGATACAAGAAAAAGCCATCCCCGTGATACTCGAAGGCAGGGACCTGATAGCCGTCGCACAGACAGGAACAGGAAAAACAGCCGCCTACCTGCTGCCCATCCTGAACCGCCTCTCCGAAGAAGAACATGCTGAAGATGCCATCAACTGCATCGTGATGGCGCCTACCCGCGAACTGGCCCAGCAGATAGACCAGCAGATGGAGGGATTCGCTTATTTCCTGCCCGTGAGCAGCGTAGCGGTGTATGGCGGAAACGACGGCATCCTCTTCGAACAGCAGAAGAAAGGCCTGACGCTGGGAGCCGACGTGGTGATAGCCACCCCCGGCCGTCTGATTGCCCACCTCAACCTGGGCTACGTGGACCTGTCGAAGGTGTCCTACTTCATCTTGGACGAAGCCGACCGCATGCTCGACATGGGTTTCCACGACGACATCATGCAGATTGTGAAGTATCTGTCCAAGAACCGGCAGACCATCATGTTCTCGGCCACCATGCCCGCCAAGATACAGCAGCTGGCCAACAACATCCTGAACAACCCCGTCGAGGTGAAGCTGGCCGTCTCCAAGCCGGCGGACAAAATCATACAGGCAGCCTACGTGTGCTACGAAAACCAGAAGCTGGGCATCATCCGCAGCCTCTTCACCGACGAGGTGCCCGAACGGGTCATCATCTTCGCCTCGTCGAAAATCAAGGTGAAGGAAGTGACCAAGGCCCTGAAGCAGATGAAGCTGAATGTGGGCGAAATGCACTCCGACCTGGAGCAGGCGCAGCGCGAGGCCGTCATGCACGAGTTCAAGGCGGGACGCGTCAACATCTTGGTGGCAACGGACATCGTGGCCCGTGGCATCGACATCGACGACATCCGCCTGGTCATCAACTTCGACGTGCCCCACGACTGCGAGGACTATGTGCACCGCATCGGACGTACTGCCCGTGCCAACAACGACGGCGTGGCCATCACCTTCGTCAGCGAGAAGGAGCAGACCAACTTCCACACCATCGAGAAGTTCCTCGAAAAGGATATCTATAAAATCCCCGTCCCTGCCGAGCTGGGCGAAGCGCCCGAATACCAGCCGCGCAACCACGACAAGGGCGGACGCAAACGGGGCGGAGGCGGCAATGGAAACAAGTCCCATCGGGGCGGCAAGAAACGCTCGGGCGGCAAGGGAGCCAAGCCGGGCAAGGAATAAGAGGCAAGAAGCGACAACGATAAAAAAGACGGAGGGATGCTGAGACTCACTCGAGTCAGCATCCCTCCGCTTCGTTTACAGCCTGCAGGCTCAGAATGTCTTGCGTACCTTCAACTGGAAGCCGAAGTTGTCGCCATAGATATCTCCTGTGTCCAGTCCCAGCGAAGCATGGAAGGCCCACGTCTTCAGCTTGACCGGCTTGTATTGGAAGGCAGCGTAGGCCGAAAAGTTCTCCAGAATATCCAAGGTAGGTGCCCCATGCGTACCCCAGGTGCGGTTCATCGTCAGCTTGGCCATGTATTCCCATTCATCGGAAATCTCGCCGCTCCATCCCAGATGGACGGCCTTCACACGATTGTACTTGAACGACAGGGTGCCGTTCCCATTATAAATGGGCGAACGGAGAAGAGGGTTGCCGTTGGCCATGCCCCAATGGGCCCAGCCGGGATACAGGCCGTTGTTATAATAGTTGTCGCTGCCGCCTGTCTTGTGTACAGGGCCTTCTTCGGGTTCGTGCAGACCGTGCAGGGGGCCGCTCTGGTTGGTAGTCTGCAGATACTCCAATACGATATTGTTGATGGGGCGGAAACGCTTGAATTTCAGTTCCAGGCCCCACAGACCATCCCATCCGTTCTGCTTGCCCATGGCCGAAAAATCTTCAAAATAATTGTCCAGATAAAGGCTGACAGCCACCTCCTTACCGCGATAGGTACCGCGGATCTGCTCTGTTCCGACAAAGTTTCCCTGATAGAACAAGGCATCGTTGACAGGTTTGTCCTCGCCGGCTGAACCAGGTATAAAGATGCGGAAGTAGTCTTTCAGACTGTTGCCCAGGTCCGTCACCCCACTGGCGGTCACCATCTGCCCACCGAATTGTGTGTCGAGCGTCATGCCGAAGTCGAGCTGCCACTTGCCTCCAGGCACGCCGATGCGGACAAACCCCTCCTTGTGATGGTATTTGATGTTCTTCGTATACCAGCCTCCTGCAGCCAGATTGGTATGGTCTTCCATCCAGTTGCTGTCCGTAAACCATCCATACGATATTTCTCCCTTGATGGCCAGGCGGGGCAACAGGTAGAGATATTCAGGAATGCCGATCATAATCTGGGGAATGGGTTTGGAGTTGCCCGACCACGTCAGCTCGCCGCTGCTCAGGCGGGAATTGATCAGCGGAGCGGTCATCTCCTTGCTGCCGGCAAAAATGCCGAGCCATTTGTAGCGGAAGTCGGCGTATGCCTGCTGGATGCCCGAGTTGAATCCTGCGGCCGCCACCAGATCCAGCCCTCCGCTTACCGTCCACTTTCCCCATTGGTCATGATAGAAAACGCCTCCGCGGATGTATGTACTGTTGTCCAACGAAGCCAGCCCCTGCAGGTTGCTCACCTGCCACAAGGGAGTATTGTCGCCCGTATGGACCGTTGCGCCATATTCTACAAAAGGATTCAACTTCCTCTCTTTCTGCGCCATGGCATTTCCTCCATTCAGTAGCAGGAAAGCCAGAAGACAGGTACCGATTCGCATATAAATAGTGTAAGTCTAATGTAAAACGCTGCAAAAGTAGGAAAAATATGCTGTTCAGCCGTCATATTGTTGATATTTTGTTCAAAAGAAAAGTTGGAAAAACAGTCGTTTTTTCCGATAAATGCGTTATTTTTGCATCATGATTGATTTGGCCCGACACATAGAGACACTGCTGCTGGAGAATGATTGCGTCATTCTTCCCGACTTAGGCGGATTTGTAGCCCATTACAATGCGGCAACCTACATCGAGGAAGAGCACACGTTCCTCCCCCCCACGCGAACCATCGGCTTCAACCCTCAGCTGAAGATGAACGACGGAGTGCTGGTGCAGTCCTATATGTCTGTATACGGCACCAACTTTTCGGATGCCACGCGGATGGTCAACAAGAAGATACAGGAACTCATCGCCAGCCTCCATGAAAACGGGAAAGTGGTACTGCCCAACGTCGGCGAAATCCGTTATACCATTCACGGCACCTACGATTTCGTTCCATACGACAATCAGGTGACTACCCCCAGCCTCTATGGGCTGGACAGCTTCGAGATGAAACCGCTGGCCGAACTGCAAAGGAAAGAAGATCGGAAGCCTACAGCAGGCATGCCGCGTCGCATGCCGACCGTCACGACAACCATCGCCAAACCTCAAAGAAGGCAGCGCACCTTCCGCCTGAACCGCACTTACCTGACCAACGCTGTGGCCATGATTGCGGCAGTGGTATTGTTCTTTCTCTTTTCTACGCCCATAGAAAATACAGAAGTCGTCCAAGGCAACTATGCCCGCCTGCTCCCTGAAGAGCTGTTCGAGCAAATAGGAAAAAGCTCGTTGGCCGTAACGCCTGTACAGCAACCCGAAGCGGCTCCCCAGAAGGCTGTGTCCGCTCAAGCTCAACGCCGCCCTGCCACAACCGGGAACAAGGCCAAGCACGTCAAGCCGATTGTCATGCGGGAAGTGAAAGTCAAGAACCTTGCAACTGACAAAACCGAAACGAAACAAGAGCAGACAGCTGCCCAACCCGCTGCGGCACCTGTTGCCAAAGCAGCCCAAAAGCCCTATCACATCATTGTAGCCAGTGTAGCTACGGAGAAAGATGCCCAGGCGATGGCCAGTCAGCTGAAAGAGAAAGGTTATGCAGGAGCTTCCGCCATCATTGGCAACGGTAAAATGAGGGTAAGCATCGAATCTTTTGCCACACAAGCCGAAGCCTACCAAAGCCTGCAGACCATTCGTCAGAACAAAAACTACGAGAGCGCCTGGGTACTGAAGTACTAAATGTACTCGACTCTCTGTACCAAGCAAATATAACCCCTATCAGGAATGAAACGAATACGTTGCCCCAAATGTGAAAGTTATCTGACTTTCGACGAAACCAAATATTCCGAAGGCCAGTCTTTGGTCTTCGTTTGCGACCATTGCAAGAAGCAGTTCAGCATCCGTCTGGGAAAGACCAAGATGCAGGCCCCTCGCAAGGAAGAAAAGCTGGACGAAAGCGAATATCAGGAAGCCTATGGCAGCATCACTGTCATCGAAAATGTTTTCGGTTTCAAGCAGGTGCTTCCGCTGAAAGAGGGCGACAACATCATCGGCCGCCGCTGCATCGGAACGGAAATCAACGTACCTATCGAGACATCGGACATGAGCATGGACCGCCGCCACTGCATCATCAATGTGAAGCGCAACAAGCAGGGCGAACTGGCGTACACCCTCCGCGACGCCCCCAGCCTGACCGGCACGTTCCTGAACAATGAAATTCTGGGCGACAAGGACCGCATCCGCATCGAAGACGGAGCGATTGTCACCATCGGTGCCACCACCTTCATCCTGCGGGCTGCAAAATAAAAAAGGAGGCTGAAATCGGCCTCCTTTTCCTATATTTCTTCAGATACTGGTTATTCTGCATCCGAAGCCGTCGTTCTTCTTCTCCGAGTCGGCTTTTCCTTGGCGGCATCTGCCTTCGGCTCTACTGTTACGCCTGCCAGTTCAGGGTCTATCATAATGCGGCCACAATATTCGCAAACGATGATTTTCTTGCGTGAACGGATGTCCAGCTGTCTCTGGGGCGGAATCTTGTTGAAGCAACCACCGCAAGCGTCACGCTGTACGTAGACGATACCCAAACCGTTTCTGGAGTTCTTGCGGATGCGCTTGAATGACTGGAGCAGGCGGGGTTCGATCTTGGTTTCCAAGTCCTTTGCCTTGTCTCTCAGCTTCTCTTCCTCCTGCTTGGTTTCCGAAACGATTTCGTCCAGTTCACTCTTCTTCACTTCCAGGTCCTGCTTTCTTTCTTCCAGCTGTGCAGTACAAGCCTCCACCTCTTGCTCTTTGGCGGCTTCCTGTTCCGTAAACTCACGGATACGCTTCTCGCACAATTCTATCTCCAACGTCTGGAACTCTATTTCCTTGCTCAGGAAGTCATACTCACGGTTGTTGCGCACGTTGTCCTGCTGGTCCTTGTACTTTGCGACAGAAGCCTTGGCTGTCTCGATTTCTACCTTCTTGGTAGCGATGGACGATTTCAGCTCGGCAATTTCCGAATTGATTCTCTCGATACGGGTGTTCAAACCGGCAATTTCGTCTTCCAAATCTTGTACTTCCAACGGAAGTTCTCCTCTCAGTGTCTTGATTTCGTCAATCTTCGAGAGAGTTGTCTGCAACTGGAACAAAGTTTTCAGTTTCTGTTCCACCGTCAGTTCCTGCGAATCTTTCTTTGCTTCTTTAGCCATTTTAGTTACATGTATTTTATGGGATTGGTGTTCACCCGCGTCTGCTGTACGTCCAGACTGGGAAACAGGTCCCTGATTATAGTATAGAATATTTCTTTCGTATATTGCTCGCTTTCATAATGTCCCGTCTCGGCCAGCAGGATTTCACCTTCGTGACCGAAAAACTCATGATACTTGATTTCTCCTGTAAGGAACACGTCCGCCCGTTGCCGGATGGCCAATGGCAGGAGAAAAGCACCTGCGCCTCCACACAAAGCAACGGTTTGTATCTCCCTTCCCATCAGTTTGTTATGGCGAAGGCATTCCACTTCGAACGTCTTCTTGACGCGCTTCAGGAACTCCAGCTCCGTTTCAGGCTTTTCCAGTTCGCCTATCACGCCCGCCCCTGCCTGCTGCCATGTGTTCTGCAGCGGATACAGGTCGAAAGCAGGTTCCTCATACGGATGCACCTTCAGCAGAGCCCTGACGGCTTCCGCCTTCCGATAGGCCGGCACGATAGTCTCGATGCGCACCTCCGCCTCGGTATGCAGTTCGCCGACGGCACCACAATAGGGACGTGTCCCCTCCTGTGCCCGAAACGTACCGCTGCCTTCCACGTTGTAGCTGCACGAGTCATAGCGTCCGATGCAGCCGCATCCGGCCGCAAACAAGGCGTTTCTCACCTCTTCGGCCTGCGCCACAGGCACATACGTGACCAGCTTCACCAGGGCTTCTTCCTTAGGCTCGAGCACACGTACGTTCTTCAGTCCGAGTTTCTCGGCTATCTTGAAGTTGACCCCACCCCAGGCGTTGTCCATATTGGTATGGGCAGCATAAATCACGATGTCGTTCTTGATTGCTTTCAGGATGCAACGCTCCACGTAGTCCCGTCCCGTAATCGACTTGCAGCCCTTGAAGAGGAGCGGATGGTGGGCAATCACCAGATTATAACCCAACCCGATGGCCTCGTCCAGCACAGCTTCGGTTACGTCAAGACACAACAAAGCCCCTGTTGCTTCCGCTTCTGTCAATCCGATTTGCAGGCCGGCATTGTCAAATCCGTCTTGCAATGGCAGAGGCGCGAACCGTTCAAGGGCGCTTACGATCTCTTTTATCTTCATAAAACAGAGAATTTGGGTGCAAAGATAAGAAAAAAGAATGAATACAGACAGGAGAACCTATTTTTTTGCAACCCATTTCTCCTTTATTCCGACGAAGCCAAATATTTGTCGTATCTTTGTCTCACTGATTCATTCAAAAAAACGACATTCAGATTATGATACAGAACGAAAGAGACTTGCGCCACGAGCATGTACTCGCCGTGGCCCGACAAATGATGACAGCCGCCCGCACCGCTCCCAAAGGCAAGGGCATCGACGTCGTAGAGGTGGCTATGGTAACCGACGACGATTTGCAAAAACTCTCCGACACAATGCGGCAGATATCCGAAGAGACAGGCATGAAATTCTTTTTGCGCGATGCCGACAACATCCTGCAGGCCGAATGCGTCGTCATCATAGGTACACGCGAGCAGGCTCAGGGCTTGAACTGCGGGCATTGTGGCTTTGCCACCTGCGCTGCCCGCGCCGAAGGAGTGCCTTGTGCGCTGAACACCATGGATGTGGGCATCGCTGTCGGTTCGGCCTGCGCCATGGCTGCCGACCTGCGTGTCGATACGCGTGTCATGTTCTCTGCCGGACTGGCCGCCCAACGCCTGCAATGGCTACCCCAATGCAAGAACGTACTGGCCATCCCTGTCAGTGCCTCTTCCAAGAATCCGTTCTTCGACCGCAAACCCAAGGAAGCTAACAAGTGATGGAAAAGACAACGACCTATTTTCCGGCCGAATGGACACCTCAGAGCGGCGTCCAGCTGACGTGGCCCCATGCCGCTACCGACTGGGCCTATATGCTTCCACGCGTACAGGCATGTTTCGTGAACATCGCCCGCGAGATTGCCGCCCGCGAACGGCTGCTCATCGTCACGCCCGAACCCGAAGCAGTGAAACGACAGATAGCCGATACTGTCCGCATGGAGAACGTACGCTTTGTGCAGTGTCCCACCAACGATACCTGGGCACGCGACCACGGCGCCATCACCCTGATAGGCGCAGAAGGCCCCATCCTGCTCGACTTCAAGTTCAACGGTTGGGGACTGAAATTCGCGGCAGACAAAGATAACTTGATTACCCGCCGCCTGGTGGAGGCAGGAGCCTTGCACGGCACCTACGAAAACCGCCTGGGCTTTGTCCTCGAAGGAGGTTCCATCGAAAGCGACGGACGGGGCACGCTGCTCACTACGTCAGAGTGCCTGCTCTCGCCCAACCGCAACGGACAGATGATGCAGGCCGAAATTGAAGACTACCTGCGTCGTACTTTCCACGTACAGCAGGTTCTCTGGCTGGACCATGGCTACCTGGCAGGCGACGATACGGACAGTCACATCGATACCCTGGCCCGCCTCTGCCCCGACGACACCATCGTCTACGTGCAGTGTACCGATAAGCAGGACGAGCACTACGACGCGCTCCGCCAGATGGAAGAACAACTCAAGACTTTCCGCACTCTTGCAGGAAAGCCCTACCGTCTGCTCCCCCTGCCGATGGCCGATGCCGTAGTAGAAGACGGCGAGCGCCTGCCAGCCACCTACGCCAACTTCCTCGTGGTAAACGGAGCCGTACTCTACCCCACCTACGCCCAACCCGACAATGACCGCCGTGCTGCCGAAGTGCTCAGCCAGGCTTTCCCAGGCTATGAGATTGTAGGCATCGACTGCCGTGCCCTCATCTGCCAGCACGGGTCGCTGCACTGCGTCACGATGCAGTATCCGGAGGGAGTATTGGGTTGAAACAGAGCTTTAAAACTTGACAATAAAACTTTTGATACACAGCAAATTATGAGAAAAATAAAAGTAGGCATCATCCAGCAGGCCAATACCGCCGACCTGCGGACCAATCTGATGAACCTGGCCAAGAGCATCGAAGCCTGTGCCGCTCATGGCGCACAGTTGGTCGTGTTGCAGGAATTGCACAATTCGTTGTATTTCTGCCAGACGGAGAACACACAGCTCTTCGACCTGGCCGAACCGATACCAGGCCCTTCGACCGGCTTCTATTCCGAACTGGCCGCAGCCAACCATATTGTGCTGGTCACTTCCCTCTTTGAGAAACGTGCGCCGGGTCTCTACCACAACACGGCCGTTGTCTTCGACCGAGACGGCAGCATTGCCGGCAAATATCGCAAGATGCACATCCCCGACGATCCCGCTTATTATGAGAAGTTCTATTTCACCCCCGGCGATTTGGGCTTCGAACCCATACAGACCTCACTGGGCAAGTTAGGCGTACTTGTCTGCTGGGACCAGTGGTATCCCGAAGCTGCCCGCCTCATGGCGTTGAAAGGTGCCGAGCTGCTCATCTACCCCACCGCCATCGGCTGGGAAAGCACCGATACGGACGACGAGAAGGCCCGCCAACTGAATGCCTGGATCATCTCCCAACGCGGACATGCGGTGGCCAACGGTCTGCCAGTCATCGCCGTGAACCGCGTAGGACACGAACCCGACCCGTCTGGACAGACCAATGGCATCCTCTTCTGGGGCAACAGCTTTGTGGCCGGACCGCAAGGCGAACTGCTGGCACAAGCAGCCAACGACCGTCCTGAGAATCTGGTTGTAGAAATAGACATGGAGCGTTCGGAGAACGTGCGCCGCTGGTGGCCTTTCCTGCGCGACCGCCGCATCGACGCCTACGAAGGCATTGTAAAACGCTTCCTGGATTAATCTTTCCTACCCCTCACCTATCAATTTGCCCATAAACGAACTGCCTGCAGGCGTCGTTTGTGGGCAAATTCAGTTTCTGCTTCTCCGTAGCCGGATATCATACTTGCCGAACCGCTCGTCCACCATGCGGGCAGGTATAATCTTCAGCAAGATTTCTCTCACGGCATTGACCGCTCTCTCCCGCACAAAATCTTCTTTCAAGAAAATGGATATGCTGCGCTGGGGAGACGGCATGCTTTCAATGGGGCGTACATGTTCCCTTTGTTTGTCTGTCAGGAAGCCTACATGCAGCTCAGGGATAATGGTATATCCACCGTTACGGTCTACAATCCGAATCAGTGTCTCGATGCTACCCGCTTCGTACACATGATTTCCCACCTCCTGATTCTTACAGAAGCTGGTCGCTTCGCCATGAACGCAATGCCCTTCTTTCAGCACCCACATCTGATCGGCCGGCAACAACATCCCAGGACCGCTTGGCAGCGTGTCCCATTGGCATCCCTCGGAGAAATATACAACAAAACGCTCCATATAGACCGGTATTTCCAATAAGGAAGTGCCTTCCAGGGGCGAAGTGGTCATGATCATATCCAGATTCCCGTAGGCCAGTTCCTGCAACAGTCCCTTGTTGTCCCGTTCGTCCAAATGAAGTTTCATGTTCGGATAGGCATGTTGGAAATGATAGATGAAATCGGGCACGATGTAGGGAGCAATGGTCGGAACAATGCCAATATGCAGACTGCCGTTCATGGCACCCGTTTCGTCGGCCACCACCTCCTTGATGCGCTGGGTCTCGTTCAAGGCCGTCTGCGCCTGACGGATAATCTTGACTCCGATGCTGGTAGGAACCACATTCCGCCTGCTCCGCTCGAAGATTTTGACGTCCAGTTCTTCTTCCAATTTCTGTATCATGGCACTGAGGGTGGGCTGAGTCACTCCACAGGCTTCGGCAGCAAGGACAAAATGGCGATACTTGTCCAAGGCCACAATATATTCCATTTGTTGCAGGTTCATATATTTAATAGATTACGTCTATACAAAGATAAACGAAATCTGTTGTACACCCCCTGTTTTCCCCCTAATTTTGCATCAGAATCAAACAAAGAAAGGAAAATATGAAAAACTTATTACTGAAAAACTGGGATTTCGTCCGAACCCTGCGCTTATTGATCGGACTGGGAGTCGGCGGATATGCAGCCTGGGCAGGCGATTATTTCTTTGCGGCATTAGGCGGATTGTTCATCATCCAGGCACTGTTCAATCTGTCCTGCTGCGGGAGCGGTGGATGCTCTGTAGCACCGGAGAAAAAGGCACTCTACCAGGACGTCATCAAGCCCTATCATCCCGATGCGTCCCACAAATAAATGAAATGTGAAGCGAACAAAATCAAAATAACAACCATAAAAACAGAAAACAAGTATGAAAACGATGTCATTGAACAAAGCAGACTTCTTAAATAAAGTAGCCAACTATGAAACAAGCCCCTCCGAATGGAAATTCTTGGGCGAAAGACCGGCTATCATTGATTTTTATGCCACCTGGTGCGGTCCTTGCAAGATGCTGTCGCCCGTTCTTGAAGAACTGGCAGCCGAATATGCAGGAAAGATAGATATCTATAAGATTAATGTAGAAGAGGAAGAGGAACTGGCAGGTGTATTCGGCGTCAGAAGTGTCCCCACCCTGCTCTTCGTTCCCATGGAAGGAGCTCCGCAAATGGCTCAAGGGGCGTTGCCCAAGAACGTGCTGCAGGAAGCCATCCGGAACGTACTGCTGCCAGAATGAGAGAACTTACCTGAAAGTAATTTTCTTGTTCATCAGGAAATTGACCGCACCATAGACAAACAATCCGAGGAACTGGGCCAGATATTCGTTGCAGCCAAGCAACTCGACCAGTGCAATAAGGAAAAGGAACTGGGCCCCGTAGGCCATTCCGAAAGCAATAAGAAAGAGCAGCACCTGCCGCCAGGTGTTGCTCTTTTTGTTTGTAGGAAATATCCAATACTTGCACCAGACGAAGTTGTTCGTCTGTGCAAGCACATAAGCTGTCACGTTGGAAGCCAGGTAGTGAATATCGCAAACACCCATCATCACCCCGATGGTAGCGGCGGTAATCAGCGCATTCAGCGTGCCGATGACCACGAAGCGGAAGATGCGTGTCGTTTCTCTCACTGCCCGTCCGACGTTTTTATTCTTTCACATCCACAATCAGATTCAGCTCGTCCAGCTGTTTCTGGTCGAGGTAACCCGGAGCGTCGAGCATGACGTCGCGCCCGCTGTTGTTCTTCGGGAAGGCAATGCAGTCGCGGATGCTGTCCAGTCCGGCGAAGATGCTCACCCAGCGGTCCAGACCGTAGGCCAGACCTCCATGAGGGGGTGCTCCGTACTTGAAGGCATTCATCAGGAAGCCGAACTGCTCCTGAGCCTTCTCGGGCGTGAAGCCCAATATCTCGAACATCTTGGCCTGCAGCTTCGCATCGTGGATACGGATGGAACCGCCACCCACTTCGATACCATTGCACACCATGTCGTATGCATCGGCACGCACAGCTGCCGGATCGGTATCCAGCAAGGGGATGTCCTCGTCCTTCGGATGGGTGAACGGATGGTGCATGGCCATCAGTCGTCCTTCCTCCTCGCTCCACTCGAACATGGGGAAGTCTACCACCCACAGCAAGGCAAACTTGTTCTTGTCGCGCAGACCCAGCTGATTGCCCATCTCCAGACGGAGCTCACAGAGCTGCTTGCGTGTCTTCATGGCGTCGTCGCCGCTGAGAATCAGAATCAGGTCACCGGGCTTCGCACCGAAGGCGGCCTTCATCTGCTGCAGCACCTCCTGCGTGTAGAACTTGTCTACGCTGGACTTCACGTTACCGTCGGCCTCGATGCGAGCGTAAACCATACCCTTGGCACCGATTTGCGGACGCTTCACAAACTCGGTCAGCGCGTCGAGCTGCTTGCGTGTATAGTGGGCTGCACCCTCGGCGCAGATACCGCCGATGTAGGCCGCATTGTCGAATACCGAGAAGCCGTATCCCTTCAGAACATCCATCAGTTCGACAAATTTCATGCCGAAGCGCAAGTCGGGTTTGTCACTGCCATAATACTTCATGGCCTCTGCCCACGGCATGCGCTGGAACGGTTCGGTCAGTTCCACACCGCGGATGGTCTTGAACAGATACTTGGCCATGCCTTCGAACAGCTCGATGACATCGTCCTGCTGTACGAACGACATTTCGCAGTCTATCTGCGTAAATTCCGGCTGACGGTCGGCGCGCAGGTCCTCGTCGCGGAAGCACTTCGCAATCTGGAAGTAGCGGTCGAAGCCCGATACCATGAGCAGCTGCTTCAGTGTCTGCGGACTTTGCGGCAAAGCGTAGAACTGTCCCGGATTCATGCGCGAAGGAACGACAAAGTCGCGTGCACCCTCGGGAGTCGAGCCGATGAGCAACGGAGTCTCCACTTCGATGAAACCTTTGCTGTCCAGGTATTTGCGTACCTCAATGGTCATCTTGTGGCGCAGCTCCAGATTCTTGCGCACAGCCGTACGGCGCAAGTCCAGATAACGGTACTTCATGCGAATGTCATCGCCTCCATCCGTATTATCTTCGATGGTGAAAGGAGGAGTCAGGGCTGCGTTGAGCACATTCAGTTCAGACACAATGATTTCAATGTCGCCCGTAGGCATGTTGGCGTTCTTGCTGAAACGCTCGTTCACCGTACCGGTCACCTGAATGACATATTCGCGTCCCAGGCGGTTGGCCTGTTCGCAAAGCTCGGCATTCACCTCTTCGTTGAATACCAACTGTGTGATGCCGTAGCGGTCGCGGAGGTCAATGAAAGTCATGCCTCCCATCTTACGGCTGCGCTGCACCCATCCGGCCAGCGTCACCTGCTTATTGACATCAGAGATGCGGAGTTCTCCGCAAGTGTGTGTTCTATACATTTCTTTATCTATTTATTTTAAGCATACACGTTAATTCAAGCATGCAAAAGTACACAATATTTATAATACTCGGCCTATTTTTTCGCCAGCTTTTTGATCTGTTCCTTTCCTTTGTCCAAAATAGCCCGGTTTTTGTGCGAAATATCTTCCACAAACGCTTCGTTGAGCTGCTTCAAGCCATTGATATAATCTTGTGCCCGCTGCAGCACGTTGCCCGACCGCTTGCAGGTTTCGCAGGGCACGATGACCTTCAGTTCGCGCTGCACGATGCTCACCTCTATATCTTCGCCGGCCATCATGGGATCGCCGTCGAAGTGCACCACTCCCGGCTTGGAACGGTGGATGCGCAACGACTTGCACTGGAATGTCTTGATGCGGCTGTTCTGGTCGATGGTCTTGTTGAACAGCTGGAACGACAGGGAGGGAACGTCGAGCACCGTGAAAGGTTCCAGAATGGTGACGTCCAGCAGGCCGTCGTCCAGCGTCGCCCGTGGAGTGATGTAGGCATTGTTGCCGTACTGCGACGCGTTGCCGCAGGCGATGAGGAAAGCCCGATAACGGGTCGACGCATTGCCGTCCATCTCCAGCTCATAGACTTCGGGCCTGTACTTCAGGCTCTCCAGCAAAGTCTGTTCCAGATAGGTCAGCGGTCCGCGCTTCCCTGCCTGCGAGAATTTAAGGCTGACAAAGGCATCGAAGCCCACGCCGCACGTACAGAAAAAAGGAATACCGTTGATCTTTCCATAATCAATCACTTCCAGCCGCCCGCCGTTGATGATGTCCACCGCCTTCTTGGGGTCCAGCGGAATTTGCAGATGGCGGGCCAGCCCGTTGCCCGACCCGCATGGAATGATGCCCAGGGCCGTATCCGTATGCACCAGCGAACGGGCTATCTCGTTGATGGTCCCGTCACCTCCGATGGCTACTACGGCAAAAGCCTTTTCGGCCGCCTTCTGTGCCGCTATCTTGACGGCATGCCCGGCATACTCCGTATAGACCACCTCCATGTCATACTTCTCCCGGTCCAGCTTTTCATTCACCCAGGCCAGAATCTGCTCCTTACCCTGCGTGCCGGATATCGGATTGATTACAAAAACGATTTTTTTCTTGTTGTTGTCCATGTCCAAAAAGGATTTTCATGTCGTGCAAAAGTAATACAAATCCTCAGAACAAACGTAATAAAGCGATTTTAAAACGCTGGACAAAGATATTTTTTCAACTATTTGGTGCATAAAAAAAGTAATTTTGCTATCTTTGCCCCCTGTTTTAAAAACCTGACAAAAATAAACATACTAATTATAAGACATTCAATGGGTTTACTACAAGAAAAATTTGCGAAATACGACCTGCCGCAGCAATTTATGGCCAAAGGCGTATATCCTTATTTCCGTGAAATCGACAGCCACCAGGATACAGAGGTACTGATGGATGGCAAGAAGGTCCTGATGTTCGGTTCGAATGCCTATATGGGCCTGACGTATGACAAACGCATCATTGATGCAGCCAAGGCAGCTACCGACAAATATGGCACAGGCTGTGCCGGGTCCCGTCTGCTGAACGGCACACTCGACATCCACGTGCAGCTGGAAAAGGAACTGGCTGAATTCGTGGGAAAAGACGAAGCGCTCTGCTTCTCCACAGGTTTTACCGTAAACGAAGGTGTCATCCCCCAATTGGTGGGACGTGGCGACTACATCATCTGCGATGACCGCGACCACGCTTCCATCGTAGACGGACGCCGCCTGTCCTTCGCCACACAGTTGAAGTACAAGCACAACGACATGGAGGCCCTGGAAAAGGAACTCCAGAAGTGCGAGCCCGAAGCCGTGAAGCTGATTGTTGTAGACGGTGTGTTCTCCATGGAAGGCGACCTAGCCAACCTGCCCGAGATTGTCCGTCTGAAGAAGAAATACAATGCCAGCATCTACGTGGACGAAGCCCACGGTCTGGGTGTGTTCGGCCGTCAGGGACGCGGTGTCTGCGACCACTTCGGCGTGACCGACGACGTAGACCTGATTATGGGTACCTTCAGCAAGTCGCTGGCTTCCATCGGCGGTTTCGTGGCCGGTGACAAGGAAGTCATCAACTGGCTCCGCCACAACGCCCGCTCCTACATCTTCCAGGCCAGCAGCACCCCTGCCGCTACGGCCGCAGCACGCGAAGCGCTCCACATCATCCAGAACGAGCCCGAACGCATCCAGCGCCTGTGGGACATCACCAACTATGCTCTGGAAGCCTTCCGCAACGCAGGTTTCGAGATTGGTGATACGGAGTCGCCCATCATCCCGCTGTATGTGCGTGATACGGAGAAGACCTTTACCGTCACCAAGCTGGCATTCGACGAAGGTATCTTCATCAACCCCGTTATTCCGCCTGCCTGCGCTCCGCAGGACACGCTGGTACGTGTAGCCCTGATGGCCACGCACACCAAGGAGCAGATTGACTATGCGGTCGAGAAGCTGACCAAGTGTTTCAAGCAGTTGGACATCATCAAATAAAGAGAAAGACTATAGTTTGACAAATAACGACAAGCGGCGGGCAGTTCTGAAAATCGAAACTGCCCGCCGCTTCTATTTTATAAGTTAGGATTGCCTCAACATGAAGATGCATTAACATGCTGTCATCCCGCACTCGATGCGGGATCCATACTCCTCCGGTGTATGGGCAATGGATCCCGGCTCAAGGCCGGGATGACAATGTATCTGCTGCTTCTATGTTGAGCCTCACTGTTCAATTACAGATTTGCCTCGGCCACTACCTGTCCGTCGAACAAGTTGATGACACGATCGGCAAAGCCGGCATCGTGCTGCGAGTGCGTCACCATGACGATGGTGGTACCCTCCTTGTTCAGTTCCTTCAGCAGGTCCATCACTTCCTTGCCGTTCTTCGAGTCGAGGTTACCGGTCGGCTCGTCGGCCAGAATCAGTTTCGGGTTGGCTACCACGGCACGGGCAATGGCCACACGCTGCTGCTGACCGCCGGAGAGCTGCTGCGGGAAGTGCTTGGCGCGGTGGCTGATGGCCATGCGCTCCATCGCCTGCTCGATGCGCTGCTTGCGTTCGCTGGCAGGTACGCCCATGTAGAGCAGCGGCAGTTCGATGTTCTCATACACGTTCAGCTCGTCAATCAGGTTGAAGCTCTGGAATACGAAGCCGATGACACCCTTGCGCAGGCTGGTGCGCTGGGCTTCGGTGTACTTCGACACTTCCGTGCCGTTCAGGTAATATTCTCCCGCCGTGGGGTTGTCCAGCAGGCCCAGAATATTGAGCAGGGTGGACTTGCCGCAACCTGACGGTCCCATGATGGCTACAAATTCGCCCTCGTTCACTTCGATGTTCACATTGTTCAGTGCCAATGTCTGTACTTCTTCCGTACGGAATACTTTCTGCAAGTTTACTGTCTTGATCATAATCTTACTGTTTTTGTGTCTTTCCCGATTGATGGGAAAAGACGGGTTAAATATACTGGTTAATTTATAATTATCAATCCTTCAATGTTCTCTTTTTTATTCCCTCTTCATCACCTCCGCCGGATTGACCTGCGACGCCCGGCGTATCTGCCACAGCACGGTGAGCAGGGCGATGACGGCCACCGTCAGGCCCGCCACGAGGAAAATCCACAGCGAGAGCGGGGCATGATGGGGGAAGTCCTCCATATAGCGATGGATGGCGATGTAGGCAACAGCGGCACCCGTCGCGAAGGCTGCTCCCAGCAGGACGAAGTACTTGCGCAGCAGCAGGCGGCAAATGTCGGCCACCTGTGCACCATGCACCTTGCGAAGGGCTATCTCGCGGTAGCGCTGGCGGATGTCGTAGAGCGACAGACCGAACAGTCCCAGACAGGCGATGCCGATGGCTATCAGGGCAAAAGTAATGACGATGCGCGTCACCTTCCGGTCATCCTCGTGCAGGCGGGCTATCTCGTCCGTGATGAACGAATACTCAAAGTCGCCCCGGCCCACAGCCTCCTGGTAGAGGTCGCTGAGGAAAGCGATGGCTTCCTTCCGCTTGCCGGGGGCGATGGAGAGGAACGTGAAGTCGCGCCAGCTGTCCTGATAAATGAAGACTACCGGCTGGTTTCCGCCCGACAAGTGGCCGGTGCGGAAGTCTTCCACCACGCCTATGATGTCATAGGAGGGAATCTCATTCCAGTCGTCACCCGAACGGTACCAGAAGCGTTGGTTCGGCGTGACCTTCTCCGTCCGCCAGTCCCGGATGTGCAGGGCCTGGAGGAAAGCCCGGTTGGCTATCAGCTTGCAGGCATATTTGTCCTCCTCCCCGTTCCATCTCCGGCCTTCCAGCAGCCGGAAACCGAAGAAGTCCATGTATTCACGCGAGGTCCAGAGGTGGCAGGCCTCCACTTCCTGTCCGTCGTCCGTACGGAAGCGGGTATCCGGTTGCAGATTGTAGGGCGGGACGCCATAAGTCATTCCCGTAAACAAGGGTGACTCCCCGATGCGTTTTTCCAGCAGGGCAAAGGCAGCATTCTTCTTCTTCGTCTCCTGTTGTCTGATTTCCCAGTCGTTTGTGGCTGCCGGATTCTCTTTCCAGAACGGGCACTGAATGATGTCCTCCGTGCGGTAGCCCACGTCCGTATGCAGCAGGAACTGCAAGTGGCGGCTCAGGTAGATGGCGGCCACCGTCAGGCAGAAGGCGATGACGTATTGCAGGAAGAGAAACACCGTGCGCGAGCGGGTTGCCTTGCCTCCTACCCCCACCTGGCTGAGCGAACGCATGGGCGCGGCATGCGCATAGCGCCAGTAAGGCGGCAGCATGGTGAAGAGCGGCAGCAGGAACAGCACAGCCGCGGACAGCAGCAGGTCGAAGCGCAGGTCGCCCTGTACGGGAATGTCGAACCACGCGTCCACCAACCGCCGCGTCACCTCTACCAGCAGCCAGGCCAGGAAGACGACCGCCGCGTTCAGGCAGACATTCTCCGCATAGAGCTGGAGGAAGATTTGTCCCTTGCCGGCTCCCAGCACCTTCTTCATGCCCAGTTCGCGGCCCCGCTTCAGCATCACCACCGAATAGAGGTTCATGTAGTTGAGCAGGCCCACCAGCAGAATCAGCCCCGCCACCAGTCCGAGCAGTCGGAGCACGTCCGGCCGGCCCTGGGTTACCGAGTCGGCATAAGCAGATACCTGCCTGCTCAGGTAGAAGTCCTTGAGCGGGACGAGCTGGTAATAGACGGCCTGTTGCCCATAGCATAACAGTTTCATGGGCGTGCGGTTGGCCCGGTTTATCTCGTCCCCGTCCTCCGGGCGGTGCAGGCGTACCACTTCGTAGGCCACCCGGCTCCAGTCCTTCATCAGGTACACGGACAAGACGATATCGAACTGGAAAGAGGACTTCGTAGACGGCTCCTTCAGGATGCCTGCCACACGGACGGGCTTGCCCGACGACGTGACCAGCTCCTTGCCCACCGCATGCTCGGTCCCGAATATCCGCAGGGCGGTCTGTGACGTCAGCAGGGCATCGTCTGGCTTCAGCTGCAGGCTGCCTTCCTTGCAGCCGTAAGGCATCAGGTCGAAGAACAGGCTGTCCACCACTATGGTGTTGACCGCATAGCGATAGTCGTCCTTCGTTACAAAGTCATCGTCAAACATCATAAACCGGCTGAACGCCTCCACTGCCGGATAATCCAGCGGATTGCGGTAGTTGGGGTCGTTGTTCCGGTCCCCGCTCTCGCCCAGCGACCCTCTCGGTTCTCCTTCCTTGAAAACGGCTGTCAGGAAGGTCCGGTCGACTTCGGGCACAAAATGATTGACGGTGCGCTCCTGGTGGATGTAGCGCACCAGCACAAAGACACAACCCAGGCTCAAGGCCAGTCCCAGCACATTGATGGCGGTGTAGGTCCTGAAGCGCAGGATGGTACGGATGGATAAGAGTAATGCTTTCATTTTTTTTAGGTATTAAAGAAGTTATAGAAGTTAAAGAAGTTATAGCCGATAGTCTCGATAGCGGATTCAGCGACAGAAGTATCGGCTTTTAACTCCCAAGCCCGCCTTGGCGGGCGATAACTTCTTCTAACTTCCTCTAACTTCTGATTTATTATTCATTCTTCATTGCTTCCACCGGCTTCACCCGGCTCAGCATCCAGCCTTGCAGGCAGACGATGAGGGCCGACACGCCCCATACGACAACCAGCGGCCACACAAAGATGCCGGCCGAAAGCGGGGCACGGTAGGCAAACTGCTCCAGCCAGCGTTGCATCAGCCACCAGGCGACGGGCATGGCCAGCACGTAGGCCACTGCGGCGTAGAGGCAGAAGGGCTTGTTGAGCAGCCAGATGATCTGTCCGCGCGTGGCGCCGTGCACCTTGCGGATGCTGATTTCGCGTATCCGCTGTCGGGTGGCATACCAGGCGATGCCGAACAGGCCGAAACCCGTCAGCAGCAGGCCGATGAGGGCGTAGAACGTCAGGATGCGCGACAGCGAAAGCACCTTCGCGTTGCGCTCCATGAACACCTGGTGCATGTCCGTGTATTGGAAGGGCTGGCCGGGATGAAGCTCGTTCCACACGGCTTCAATCTGTTGCAACGTTTCCGCACGGTTCTCGGGGCGCAGGCGGATTTGCAGGCAGAAGGCTTTCTCCAGACGGGACATCGGCGCGATGCTGACCACCGCCGGAGCAATCTCCTCTTCCAGCGAGTTGATGGGAAAGTCGCGTATCACGCCTGCGATGACGGACAGCGTGTCGTCGGCAGCCGTGTCAAACTCACGCAGCGAACGACCGACGGGGCTGCCTTCCGGCACCAGCGTGCGGACGAAGCTCTCGTTCACCAGAACCGGATAGGCGTACCTCTGCTGAATCTGTCCGACGCTGCCGCCTTCCAGCAGTTCGAGGCCGAGGGTGCGCACCAGGGTAGAGTCGCCCGCCAGCTTCAGCAGGTAGGTGCGTATCTCTTCTCCGCCGGGACGCCGGACCGTCAGCTGGCTGATCCAGGCGTTCAGCACGGAGCTGGACGACAGGGTGACGGACTCGATGCCCTGCACGCGTTTCTCCAGTTCCGCCTTGAACGGGCCGGCGGGAGGGCTGAACATGTCGCCCGTCTCGATGCAGTTTTCGTAGCGCGAGGCCTGCCGTTCGGTCAGGGACATCTGGTTGCGCGCCACGAGGGTGGCCAGCAGCAGGCCGATGGAGATGGCAAACTGAACCGTCACCAGCACGGCCACGAAGCGCTGCTTGCGCCGTCCGCCGTAGAGCGTGCGGTACTGGCTGAACGACAGGCGCGACAGGCGGCGGCTGATGTACCAGGCCGGTATGACGGACATCACCAGAATGAACACCAACAGCCAGGGCAGCATTTGGCTGCTGAAGAAGAAGCCCATCGTGAGCCGCGAGCCCAGCAGGCCGTTGAACACCGCCAGGCAGTCGTTCACCAGCAGGATGGAGAGGAGGAACGCCAGCACCACCGTCAGGAAGGCATCGCCGAAGAGTTGCAGGCGGATGTTGCGCAGCGTGCTGCCCATCAGCTTCTCCACGTGGATCATGCGGAGCTGTTGCAGCAGGCGCGAGAGGCTCATGTTGGTATAGTTGCAGCAGGCGATGACCAGTATCAGCACCGCCGCCAGCAGGCTGATGTAGAGCGTCTGCACGGGCGTCTGGCTGATGTAGCTGAGGACTTGCTGCGAAGCATCGTCGGGCGTGGTGAAGCAGACGGCTTCCAGCGGGTCGAGGTAATACTTCGTCTGGCCGGGCAGCATGGTGGGCACCTTGTCAGCGTTTATCTTGTCGGCCAGGCGGGCGGCATCCGTTCCCCGCGAGAGCTTCAGCAGCGTCGGGCCACCCCAATAATTGGCAGCCGAAGCCGTCAGCATGTCGAAGCGCAGGAGCGACTGCTCACGTTCCTTGAGCACCGCCGCCACTTCGTACGTCTGCCTGTCCCCGCCTTCCATCTGTACCTCGATGTGCTGTCCCACGGCCTCCCTGCTTCCGAAGAGCTTGCGGGCACAGGCAGTGCTCAGGGCCACCTTGTCCGGCTGGCGGAGTGCCTGCTCCAGGCTTCCTTCCGCCGCACGGTAGTCGAAGAAGCGGGTCAGCGTCGTGTCGGTCGAGAGGACGATGAAGTCGCTCTCCACCTTCTGCCCGTCCACCTCGCAGCCGATCAGATGCAGCGTGCCCATGCGCAGATAGTCTTCCACCTCGGCATAGCTGTTCTTCAACCGCTGGGGGATTTCGGCGGCGGCGTAGGCCACGCGCTTGCCCTCGTTCATCGGGTCGTCCTGCTGCAGGAAGACGATGCGGTCGCGGTCAGGGTTGCGCCCCTCCAGCCCGTGTTCGTGTACGAAATACGTCATCAGCAGATTGGTGCAGGCCAATCCCAAGGCCAGACTGGCCACGGAGACGAGGAAGAACACCTTGTTCCGCCACCAGCTCCTGAGAATCATTTTCAGTGTTACGTTCAGTATCATAGTCTTTATTGTAATATGTTGTTATTCAGTCGTTAATCAGTTTATTTTAGTTTATCCGAAATAAACTGTCAGTTTAATGGCTTTAAACTGCCAGTTTAAACGGACTAAACTATCAGTTTAAACGGAGTAAACTGCCGGTTTAAACGGGTTGTACTGTCGCCACGAAGCGTTTCCTTGCCCTGCAAAGCCGTTGCAGTGTTTCTGCAAAGTGTCTGCTACGTGTCTGCAAGATGTTTGCAACCTGTCAGCAGGACGTTTGCATCGTGTCGACAGGATGTGCATTATTCTCTTTTCACCACTTCCGCCGGATTGACGTGCGCTGCCCGGTGTACCTGCCACATCACGGTGAGCAGCGACAGCAGGGCGGTGACGAGGACGGCTACAACGAAGAGTCCGAGCGTCAGCGGCGCCTTGTGGGCAAAGCCTTGCAGGTAGAGCGTGATGGCCAGCCACGACAGCGGCACGGACACCAACGCCGACACGCCCAGCACCGCCAGATACTTGCGTAGCAGCAGCGGATAGATGTCGCGCGCCTGGGCACCGTTCACCTTGCGCAGGCCTATCTCACGGCGGCGTTGGCTGATGTCGAACAGCGCAATGGCCAGCAGGCCCAGCAGCGAGATGAGAATGGCCACGCCGGCGAAGAGCGTGTAAATGCGCACCACGCGGCGGTCGTCTTCGTACATCTTGGCCAGGACATCTTCTATCAGCGTGTACTCAAAGTCGGTGCGGCCGGTGCCTTCCTCGTACAGGTCGGAGAGGAAACGGATGACGTGCGCCCGGTCTTTGTGGCGGTAGGCGGCGGTCACGTTTTCCGTTCCCCATGTTTCATCCTTGAAGAATATGACGACTGGCGGGGTGGCTTTGGACAGGTGGCGCATGTTGAAGTCCTTGATGACTCCCACAATTTCGCAGGGCGGGTTGTAGTTGTCGGGCATGTAGCTTGCTGCGAAATGGGGTTCTTCCTGTAGCAGCTTCTCGCGGGTGATGTCCTTGATGCCCAGCACCCGTTTGGCGGTTTCGTTGATGATGCACTTGAAGCTGTTCCAGGTCCAGGCCTCGTCCACGGAGTCGTTCCACAGGCGGCCTTCCACCAGTTGCAGCTCATACATGTCCATTTCGCGTCGGGACATGAGCAGGCGCAGTGCTTGGTGGAAACCGTTTTCGGGACGTTCGCGGGCAATGTTTATCATATCACCATTGTCGGGCAGCAGTTTGCTGCTCCGGTTCCAATATTCAAAGAGGGTGCTCTCGGCCATGCGCCGGTTCACCAGCTCGCGGTTGGCTTGCATCCGTTTGCCTTCATCCAGCAGATTTTCCTTGCTGTCCTTGTACAGGCCCAGCGGATTGTGGTACATGGTAGCGTTGATGATGTCGTGTGTGCGGAAGCCCAGGTCGGCATGGAGCATGTAGTCCAGTTGCTTGACAAAGAACAGCGAGACGCTGATGATGAAGATGGTCAGCACGTACTGCACGCCCAGGAACACCATGCGCGAGCGCACGGAAACGCGTGAAGTTGTGATGGCACGGATGGAGTTGACAGGCAGGCTGCGGGTGAACTTCAGGTAGGGATAGACGGTGGTGAGCAGCGGCAACCCCCAGAGCACGATGGCCGAGGCCAGCAGGTCGAAGCGAACGTCGGAGGCCACAGGGATGTAGAGCTCGTTGTAGAACAGGTAGCGGGTCACCTCCAGAATGGTCCAGCACAGCAGCAGGGCAAAGCCCGCCAGCAACATGTTTTCCACGTAAATCTGTACGAAGATGGCCGCCTTACCCGCTCCGAACACTTTCTTGATGCCGAACTCACGCGAGCGGCGCGACATGATGACGGTGTAGATGTTGACAAAGTTCAGCAGCCCGATGAGCCCCATCAGAAAGGCGACCGCCGTCAGCACGCTGATGTAGCCCGGATTGCCGAAGCGGTACATGGGATTGTCCCTCTCGAGGTCGGTGTCGAAGTAGAGTTCCGACAGGGGCAGGTATTCGTAGTGTCGGGTCTGGTAGGAGGAGGCCCATGTGCTGCGCACTTCTTTGTCGTGCTTCCGGTTCAGTGCCTTCAGGTCGTAGCCGGGCACCATGCGCAAGGCGTAGGTGGGGCTATAGAGCAGGAAAGCGTCTATCTCGTCGGACATGAACAGCTGTGGCTGCCAGGAAGTCTTGGTGGCAGGGTCGTCCACTACGCCGATGATGGTGAACTTCCGTCCCTGCCCGTTGGTGAAGCTGCCGCCCACCACCGGCCTGCCTTGTAGTACCTCTTCCCAGAAGGAGCGGGTGATGACCACATCGCCCGGCCGGCGGATGCGGTTACTGCCCATCAGTACCTTATAAGGAAACATCTTGAAGAAGGTGCTGTCGATGGAGAACACCCGGCTCTGCACTTTCTGTTTGCCGAAGACCAGCATCAGATCCGATACGGACGTATAGGCCGTAAACACCTCCACCGCCGGGTCGTCTTCCAGTCCCGAGCGGTAACCGCCCAGCGAGCATTCGCCGTTGCTCCGAATGGACTTCACCAGACAGATGCGGTCGTAGTCGGGGAAACAGTGGTTCACCGTGTTCTCCTGATGAATGTAGCGCGCAATGGTCAGCACGCAGGCCAGGCTGACGGCCAGGCCCACTACATTGAGCACCGTGTAAGCCCTGAACTTCAGCAGGGCGTTGATGGATAGGATAAGCAGTCGCATATATTGTTT
The DNA here is from genome assembly GCA_958402075.1 of Mediterranea massiliensis. GTDB lineage: Bacteria > Bacteroidota > Bacteroidia > Bacteroidales > Bacteroidaceae > Bacteroides > Bacteroides massiliensis_D. The sequence goes on from CATXSD010000015.1 coordinate 28,880, forward strand.
TTATTTTAGTTGACGAGAAAATATGTTTTCATTCTCTTTTCACCACTTCCGCCGGGTTCTCGTTCGCCGCCCGCCACACGCTTCGTCCGATGCTTGCCATGACCACGACGGCCATCAGCAGAAATACGGAGAGGAAGGGCAGCACGCCCATTTCCACCTGACGGGTATAGGTCTCCATCCAGCGCTTCACGACGGCATAGACAACCGGGAAGGCCAGCAGGGCCGCCACGCCCAGAATGGCCAGATATTCGCGGCAGAACATGGAGAGCACATCCTTTGCCGTGGCACCGTTCACCTTGCGGACGGCTATCTCCTTGCGGCGCTGTTCGCAGGTGAGGGTGATGAGGGAGTAGATGCCGAAGACGGCCACCAGCCCGCACACCAGGGATGCGAACGTCAGCAGGCGGGAAAGCATCCGCTCCGAATGCAGGAACTCGTTGTACGACTCTTCTTCGTTGTAGAGCTGCATTGCTTTTCCGGGTGCCTCCTTGCGGCACAGGTCTTCAATGAGGGCGCGGCACTCGTCCCATGTTCCTTCCTTATATTTGAAGAGAATGCCGGCAAAACGTTCCAAGATACCCACTTCTTCGCCGAAGATGAAACCGGTGGCAGGCATCGGCTCCGTAGGCGGAACGTATTGGAAATCTTTCACGACTCCCGTAATCGTTTTGTCGGCTACCATGTTGGTCGTGCGGATGTGTTTCCCGATGGCTTCTTCCGGCGTGTAGCCCATGCGGCGTACCAGCGACTCGTTGAGCACGATGTCCTGATAGGATTGCAGCGTGCACTCACCGGCCAGCGGGGTCAGTCCGTAGAAGCGGAAGAAGTCGTCTCCGGCCAGATAGAAGTTGACGGGCAGCGGTGCGTCCGGCTGATGTTCCGCCCCCTCCCAGCTGAATATCTGTCCGATGGTTTGCGGACCTTTGGAAACCAGGGGATAATAGGCTGTAGGAAGCACTTCCGTAATCAGCGGCAGGCTTTTCAGCTTCGCTTCAAAGGGATAAGTGTCGGCCGCTGTCTCAAGGGCAAAATAGGCCCGGTTCTCCAACTCCATGCCCAGGTCGTGCTGACGGAGATAATCCAACTGGCGGTTCATCAGCAGCGTGCCCGTGACGAACAGCATACACACGAACAGCTGGAACACCAGGCTGCCCCGGCGCAAGGCAGAGCGCAGACGATGGTGACCGACCGCACCGGCCGAACGGCTGAGGGCTTGTTGCTGCATGCGGTAGATGAATCCCAGAGCCACCACCAGCAGCACCAGCATCATCAGGCCCAGGAAAGCCATTGCCTCGCCATAGAGCACCGTGCGGGTGACGTCTATCTCTGCCAGCCGGATGAAGGCGGTAAACAGCAGTTCCATCAGAATCATGCCCACGAACAGGGCTGAAAGCATCAGCATCAGGAATTCCATTCCCAGCATCCGCACCAACGAACGGAGCGACGCGCCATGCACCAGGCGGAGTGCCATCTCGCGTTGGCGCACCTGCATGCGGTTGACAAACATGGTAAGGTAATTGATCAGGGCACATACGATGACCAGCACACCCACCAGCGAGAAATAGACGATATAGCGGAAGGTGATGCCTCCCTTGCGGCTGTCGCGGAAGTCTTTGGTGTAGCGCAATTCTGTCAGCGGGGTCAGAGACAGGCGCTCAATTCCGGTATGGCGCGTCTCGGTCGGATGAATCAGTTCATGCGGCAGGGAGGCGGTCATCTTGTCCTGCAACCCGGTGACGTCCGTACCTTCCTTCAGCTTCAGCACGATGGTCCACATGTGATACCACCAGTTGTTTCTCCCGCTGCTCATTTCCTGCATCAGCGAGAAGGGATAGTTCGTGTGGCGGCAGTTCACCCTGACGACCGCCCCTATCTTTTTCTTTCCGTCCGACTTCATGTCCACCTCTTTGCCCAGCGGACTTTCCTTGCCAAACCACTGCCGGGCAGCTTCTTCGGTAATGGCTACCTCGTCGGAATGTCTCTGCATGAAGTTGAAGCTACCGTCCACCAGCTGCGCATCGAGCAGCTGTATCCAGGCACTGTCTGCCGACGACACGTTGACTTTCCGTTCCACTCCGTCCACCTCAACCCTTTCGCTTGTAATCCTGAAATAGGCGGCAGACTCCACTTCGGGATAATGCTCCGTCAGGTAGGCGGCCATCGGTACCGGAAGCCTTTCGGTCATCTTTCCGGCCTTGTAGCCGTCGTTCACCCTGGCCACATAGAGGCGGTCGGCATCGCGGCGGAAACTGTCGTAAGTCATCTCGTAGTGTATCCAGAAGGCCGACAGCGCAAAACAGACGAATCCGGCTGCCAATCCCAAAACACTGACGGCGGTCTGCATGCGGTATTTCAGCAGGTTGCGCCAGGCTATTTTCAAATAGTGCAGTATCATATCTTTATTTTTTATTATTTATGCGAATCAGGAGTTAAAGGAGTTATCGCTTCGCTGGGAGTTAAGAAGTTAAGCCGAATGCTCCGACTAAAGCTCGATATACGCTCCTTGTATCCGGAGTTACAATAGCATTGGGCTTAATTCCTGAACGGAGCGAAGCGGAGTGCTAACTTCTTTAACTTCTTAACTCCTGATTGGCATTATTATTCTCTTTTCACCACTTCCGCCGGATTTTCGTTAGCCGCCCGCCATACGCGCCAGCCGATGCAGAGGGCTACCAGCAGCGCCATGCCGAGGAAGATGACAGCATAGAGCCACCAGCTGAGGGGCGTCTGCTCTACATAACTCTCCAGCCAGCGTTTCATCAGCACGTAGCCCACGGGGAAAGCTACCACGGCAGCTGCGGCGAGCAGCAACAGGTATTCGCGGGCAAAGAGGCCGAGGATGTCCCCCACCCGTGCCCCGTTCACCTTGCGGATGGCCACCTCCTTGCGGCGGCGTTCGCAACTCAGGGTAATCATGGAGAAGATGCCGAAAGCAGATACCAGGATGCAGACGGTGGAGACAAAGGCCAGCAGACGCATCAGCAGGTGTTCGGCCTTGAGATAGGCATTATACTCGTCCATGACGTTCACCAGCCGGTAATGCACTTCGGGATAGTCCTTGGCAAAGAGGCTGTCCACGCGATGACGAAGTTCGGGCCAGGCTCCTTCGTGGTACTTCAGCAAGACGTGTCTTCCGCTTGTCCAGTCAAACCGTCTCACGTAGAGCGTGGGCTGGACGGGAATGGTAGGTGCTGTGATGTGAAAGTCGCGTACCACGCCGACTACTATGGCTTTCTGCTTGTTGCGGTAGGTAAGGGTCATCCCAATGGGGTCGGCTATACCCATAGCTCGTACGGCCGACTCATTCAGCATGACCTGTCCTTCTCCGGCATCCTGACGGATAAACTTACCTGCGGCCAGGCGGATGCCGTAAAAGGCGGCAAGCGCATCGTCCAAGCAGGTCATACGTGTGTCCTTCATTTCGAGGTCTTCCGGTTTTCCCTCCCAGTCGATGGAAACGGAACTTCTGGCTCCTTCGGGCAGGAGGCCGTAATAACCCGTGAGTACCCGGCTGACGAAAGGCATCTGGCGGACACGGTCCACAATCTCGTCCTTCGCATTGTCGGGATAGAGGAAAGTAAAGGCGGCGATGTTGCGGCGCTCCCAGCCCAGGTCGGTGTGTTGCAGATAGTTCAGCTGTTTCATCAGCACCACCGTACAGAAGATGGCCAGCAGACTGATGAAGAGCTGCAGGCCCACCATCACCTTGAGACGGCGGCCCGACCGGCTACGTTCAGGGCGCAGGGAAGAATAGCGGAAAACGAAAGGCTGCAACAATACCAGAGAAAGCGCCAGCACCATCAGGAAATAGAGCAGCGACTTGCCATATACGTTGCCTTCCACGCCCGAAAGCCGCTGGAAGGACGGTTGCAACAGCTCGACCAGCACAAAGCCCAGGAAGCCCGACAGCAGGACAAGCAGGGAATATTCGGTAGTGAGCATTGTGAAGAGCCCTCTGCCGGAAGAGCCGCACGTACGCCGCAAGGCCAGCTCGCGACGGCGGATGTCCATGCGTGAGAGGAACAGGGCCAGGTGGTTGAACAGTGAACAGAGGATGACCAGCCCACCTGCCGCAGCAAACAGCACGAGGTAGGAGAAGCTGACAAGCCGTTCCTCGTTGAACGGAGCCTGACGGACTTCGGAAAGAGGCATCAGGCGCAGGCGGCCGGTAATCTTGCGGTAACGGTCGTCTGTCTGCTCGGCATAGGCACGGAACTTCTCTTCCAGCGCCTGGGGCGATACACCCGGGGCAAGGCGTACCACTATCTCGAAACCTGCGTTGTACCACACGTTCTGCCACTTACGGAAGTAATCCCCTTCGCAGATAAAGCCGAACGAGAAATTGCTGTGCGGCAGGTCGCTGACGACGGCGGAGACGGAAGCTTTCTGGTCGTTATACACAACCGTGCGGCCCAGCACATCCGTCGTGCCGAACAAGCGCCGCGCCGTCCGTTCCGTCAGGGCTACCTGGCCGTCCGTATAAAGGAAATCGGGGGTACCTGCCAAGATACGGATGCCGAAGAGATCCATAAAGCAGGAATCCAATTGCATGCTGGGGAGTTCCAGAGCAGGTTGTCCCTCCAAACCCAACTCCCAATTCGGATAACGGGTGAAGGCACAGGCCGCCTCCACTTCGGGGAACTCCTGCTTCAACAGTGTGGAGGTCGGATAAGACACATTGGGTGAGAACCCTCCGGACTCGATGGCCGACTCGGTGTAAATCAAATACATGCGATCGGCCGCTTCGTAACGGCTGTCGAACGATGCTTCGTAGCGCATCCACAGGTTGGCAAAGGCGAAGCAGGCAAAGCCAACGGCTATCCCCACCACATTGACGGCAGTCTGCATGCGGTACTTCAGCAGGTTGCGCCAGGCGATTTTCAGGTAATGTAGTATCATATCTTTATTTTTTTATTATTTATGCGAATCAGGAGTTAAAGGAGTTATCGCTTCGCTGGGAGTTAAGAAGTTAAGCCGAATGCTCCGACTAAAGCTCGATATACGCTCCTTGTATCCGGAGTTACAATAGCATTGGGCTTAACTCCTGAACGGAGCGAAGCGGAGTGCTAACTTCTGTAACTTCTTAACTCCTGATTGGCATTATTATTCACTCTTTATCACTTCCGCCGGATTCTCGTTCGCCGTCTTCCAGATGCGGTGACCGATGCTGGCAGCCACACAGACGGCAATGCCGGCAAAGATAAGCAGAAATGGCAGTACGCCGATTTCCACCTGACGGTTATAATTCTCTATCCAGCGCTTCATCGCCCACCAGGCGGCGGGGAAAGCGATCAGCGAGGAGACGACCAGCAGCAGGGCATATTCGCGGAAGAACAGAGCGAGAATGTCCCTCACCGTGGCACCGTTCACCTTGCGGATGGCAATCTCCTTGCGGCGACGCTCGCAGGCCAGCGTCACCAGCGAGTAGATGCCGAAGATGGAGATGAAGATGCACACCACCGACGAGAACCCGAGCAGCGACGACAGGGCGTCTTCCGACTTCAGATAGTTGTTGTAACATTCTTCCTCGCTATAAAGGAAGAGCTTGCGGTCGGGCAGTTCGGCACGCTGCATCTCCTCGATGCGACGGCGGCATTCGTCCCACGTACCCGGACGGTATTTGAAGAGGACGAAACAACGGGCATGCATCCACTCCACCCGGTCAGTGTTGACAAATACCGTGTTGGGCAGTTCGGCGGTGGGCGACTTGTAAGCACAGTCCTTCAGTACGCCGATGACGGTCATTGGCTCCACTTTGCGGTTGACGAAGAACAGTTGTTTGCCCACTGCCTCTTCGGGACTCCAGCCCATGCGACGGGCCGTACTCTCCATGATGTTCACCTGCCGGTACTCCGACTTGGCCGATACCCATTCACCGGCCAACAGCTGCATGTCGTAGAAGCGGAAGAACTCTTCACCGGCCAGTACTTCGTCGAAAGTCAAAGGTTGCTCCAGTCGGCCTTCCATGCCCGTGTATCCATCTATCTGGTACGACGAATAAGCCCCCTCGCCCAACAGCGGCCAATAGGCCGGGCGTACCACTTCCGTCACCATAGGCAGAGCCTTGATTTTCTCGGCCCACACGTTCATGTCCACGCCCATCCAGATGCTCATGGCCGCCCGTCCGCGATAGTCCAGCCCTGTATCCACACTACGCAAATGGTGCAGCTGCATCTGCATGGCCACCGTACAGAAGATGAAGGCCAGGCAGACCGTCAACTGAAGGACGACACTCCCCTTGCGCCAGACCGTGCCCGAGAAGGCGTTACCCGTATGGATGTTTCCGTGCAACGACCGCTTCTGGAACAGCCACACCGACAGGACGACAACGGCCATCATGACTGCCGAGACGCACGTGATGTAGAGCAGCGCCGAACGATAGACCGAGAAATCGGCGTCTTGAATAAGAGAATAGCGCAGGAAAGCCGGCATCAGCAATTCCACCAGCACCATGCCCACCACCAGCGAGGCCAGCACGGTGAGCAGAAAGTCGGTGCAGAGCAGAGCCACCAGCGAACGCAGGCCTGCTCCGCAAATCTGCCGCAAAGCCATTTCCCTGCGACGCGTACGGAAGCGGTCGGCGTAGATGGTCAGGTAATTGAGGAAGGCACAGACGATGATGAGCACACCCACGGCGGCAAACCAGGTGATGTAACGGAACTGCACCGTCTGATTGTTTTTGAGGATAAAGCCCTCCGTGGCACGAAGACCCGTCAGCGGTTTCAGATAGAAACGGGTGAGTCCTGTAGTTGCCCGGTACTTGCTTTTGGTCAGCTCTTCGGGGAAGTGGACATTCATCTTCTCCAGCAGACGGGAAACATCCGTGCCCGGCTTCACCTTGACAAGCGTCCGGTAGGTGTAGTCGTCCCAGCCTGTCCGGCCGCTTCCGCTGCCCAGGAAGGCGTAGGGGAAATTGGTGTGCGCTCCCCAGTCGCTCACTACGGAACCGATGGTGTATTCCTTGTTCCAGTTGGGGTTGGTCACGGTCTGGCCGATGACATCCGTCCTGCCGAACAGCAGGCGTGCGGTCTTCTCCGTAATGGCGATACGGCTGTCTGCCTCACTGGCGGAGCGGAGGAAACTCTCGTCACCGTCCAGCGTCCGGATATCCAGCATACGCAGGGCCGTCGTGTCGGGCTTGAGCATGGGAAGCTCCAGCATCCGGTTGTCTTTTACGACAAAAAACGTCCCCGACTCGAACAGGCAGTAGGCTTCAATTTCCGAATAGTGTTCTTTCAGGTAACGGCCTAATGCTTGGGGCGTGTAACTTGCGGAAGAGCCTCCGAAACTGTCATCGTTCACCCCGACCAGATACAGACGGTCGGCATCGCGGTGAAAACTGTCATAAGTCATCTCGTAATGCACCCAGAAGGCCGAAAGGGCAAAACAGGCCAGGCCCACAGCCAGTCCCAGAATGCTGACGACGCTCTGTGTACGGTACTTCAACAGGTTGCGCCAGGCGATTTTCAGGTAGTGTAGTATCATATTCTTTAGTAGTATCATATTCTTTATTTTTATTTATGCGAATCAGGAGTTAAAGGAGTTATCGCTTCGCTGGGAGTTAAGAAGTTAAGCCAAATGCTCCGCTAAGGCTTGATATACGCTCTTTGTATTCGGAGTTACAGTAGCATTTGGCAAAACATTTGGCTTAACTCCTGAACGGAGCGAAGCGGAGTGTTAACTTCTGTAACTTCTTAACTCCTGATTGGCATTATTATTCTCTCTTTATTACTTCCGCCGGATTGAGTCTCATGACTTGCCAAATCTTCATTCCTAAGGTAACGACTACCAGACTGCCTACCGAAATGAACATCAGCAACGGCCACTCCCAACGATAAATACAGTCTATGGTGTAACTCTCCAGCACCGTTTTCATGGACAAGAAAAGCAGCGGATAGACCAGCAGGAAAGTGAAGGCAAACAGCAGGATGTAAACCTTGCCGAACATCCAGGCAATGTTTCTCGGAGTGGCTCCGTTGATTTTGCGGATAGCCACTTCCTTCAGGCGGGCTACCGTGTCCATGGAGATGGCGGAGAAAATGCTGAGCACCACCAACAGCAGGCTGACTACTGCCAGTACCGACATGGCCACGCGCATGGTCTTGATGATATTCAGACCTTCGTCGGACTCATCCAACATCATCAGGTCAATCGGCAGGGTAGACGGTACAAATTCGCGGCAGAGGTCGTCCAGCCGCTTCAGGAAGGCAGGCAGGTCGGCTGCTTCGGTTACCTTTATATAATAAAGCTGTGCATCGGTACTGGGCATGAAGACAGAACCCATGTATTTGGGGTCTTCCACCTCGTTGAACAATGCCTTGTAAACGCCTGCTATCCGATAATCTTTGTTGTCCAGGCGAACCGTTCCTGTATTGCCGTCGGCATCCAGCAGCTGCTTGAAGGCCTCGCTTACATAGACCTCGCCTGAAGCATCATCGGGGACTACCTTCCCCTGCATCGGTATATGGAAGAAACGGAAGTAACGGGGACTGCCGCTGGACATGACGATATGGGCCACGCTCTTGTCCTTGCGTTCGTATTCGGTGTAAATGTGGAAGTTGATCGGATTGGAAATGCAATAACTGATGACGTCTTCCACTTCGGGCATCTTGCGTACCTCTGTCAGAATGGGCTGTATGTTGTTCTCCAGGTATTGGGTCTTCAGGGGAAGTACCACAATCCGTTCCTGCTCCCCTTCGGGCAGGGGGTTGTACATCTTGTCGAAAAGCAATTCGTTTGACGCGAGCCAGGTCAGTGCGACACCCCCCGCAAAAAACATGGAGATGACCAATTGCAGACCGATCATCGCATTGCGGAACGTGTGTCTTTTGCGGCTCTGCTGAAGGAAGGCATACAGGGACACCTGACGCAGCTTGCGCAGCGGGAAGCTGACAATGAGCAGGCAGACCGCCACGACGACCAGGTAAACCTTCAGTTGGGTCAGATAGACATCCTGCAAACGGATATCGGGCACTTCATCCATGGGCAGAAGGCTGTATGCCAGCCCGAATGTCCATTCCGTCAGCAGGAACGAAAGAAGCAGGGCGGCCGTCATCATCAGGATGACTTCCGATGCAAGCAGGCCATACAGGCCTTTGGTATCGGAACCCAGACACTTGCGCAAGGCCAGTTCGCGCTGGCGGTTGAAGAACATCTGGATGGTGAACTTCAGGAAGTTGATCAGTCCAGACACCAGGATGAGGGAGACGACCAGCAGAAACAGCAGCTTGGCAAGCAGGGTCTGTCTGTGCTGGCTGCTCTCCGACTCGACTTGAAACTTTATCGGTTTGCCTTGCGAATCGGGCCAGGCAATCTTTTCCAATAAGGACCGGAAGCTGTTCAGGTCCATCTTTTCAGGTCGGTAGCAACTGGCGTACAGGATGTGGTTGTCTGACGGCTTCGTTACAGGAAAGTAGCAGTCGGGAACCGTATTCGGATCTTTCCCCGTGGCCACACCGGCTACCTTGAACAATTGGCCCGACTGGTCGTTGACGACGCGCAAGGTCATTCCTACCGGATTGGTGTCACCAAAAGCTTTCCGGGCAAAGGCTTCGGACAGCACGACGTCCGTAGGCCCGAATTCATTCGTTGTCCCCGTTACCGAAATGCCGTTGTAGGTATAGTAATAGGCGTCGGCATTGCGATAGCGGACCAGAAAGGGACATTCCTGTCCTTCATGGTCGAAGAATACCACTTCCCGGGTACGCAATCCTTTGGAATAGGCTGCCACAGCCTCAACCCCCACATGCCGGAGTTCTTCCTCCATACGGGTGATTTGGTTGATGGAAAACGCTCCGTTGTTTTCCAACGAAAGATTCAACCGGCGGTCGTAGTGGGGACGGTGGTCGGTGGGGGCTACCGTCTCCACAAACTGATAGGTATAGCTGAAGCATACAATGCCGGCAGCCAGGCAGAGGGCCGATATCAGGCTCTGCATCTTGTACTTCATCAGGCTGCGTACAGCCACTTTCAGGTAATGTAGTATCATTCTTTGTACAATTATTTATTCTGTGTTTATTATTCTCTCTTTATCACTTCAGCCGGATTCTGTCGCGCCGTGCGGAGGATGCGGAAGATGACTGTCAAGGTCGTGACAGCTGCTACCAGAACAAAGACACCGGCCCAATAGAAGAACCCGCAGTCGAAGAACACGATGTACATCCGCTTCCATTGCTGCAGCACGAACCCGACCAGCGGGAAGGCCAGCAGGGCACTGACGGCCAGCAGCACGATGTACAGGCGGGCGAAGAGCAGCATGATCTGCGGCACGCCCGCTCCGTTCACCTTGCGGATGGCTACCTCCTTCTGCCGGCGTTCGGTGTCGAGCGTGATGCTCGAATAGACGCCCAGCAGCGTGATGAGGATGCTGACCACGGCAAAGAACAGCACGAAGTTCTTCATTGTGTATTCCAGCGGCTGACGGTCGTGGATGTCGTCGAGCAACGTCCCTACCCGTACAGGCACGCTTTCGGGCAAAGCCTCGCGGAGCAGCTGCTCCACCCGGGCCTTGACTTCCTGTACCTGGCCACTGTGACACTTCAGATAGCAGTGCCCGATGTAGTCGGACGGATTGTAAGGGAGGAAGACGTAACCGATGCTCTTCGAATAGGTGTCGGTCTGGAAAGGCGCACAGATGCCGCATACGCTATAGTCGTGTTGCGAGTCGTAAAGAGGCATCCCCAGTATGTCTTTCTCCATCCGTTGCTGCCAGGTACGGTCGGCCACGATGTCGGCTTCCGTCTTCGGAGCGCGTCCCTGCTCCAGCGGGATATTCATGAAGGAGAAGAAATTGGCGGGGACACGCATCACTTCAACTTCTATCCATGAGTTGTCGTTGCCTTTCTCGGTCATCATCAGGTTGCCCGACGAACCTCCCAGATAACTGACGTCTGCCAGCAGGGCATCTCCTACAGCAGCTAGGCTCTTGAAGCGGCCGACCAGGCTCTGCTTTTCCGCATTGTTCAGGCAGGAGTAATCCAGCGGGATGCTGAGGATGGAAGCCTTCTCCTGCATG
>CATXSD010000016.1 GCA_958402075.1 Mediterranea massiliensis
TCGTTGATGTAGTCCACGTTGTCCCGGCGGGTGGCCAGGGTGATGTAGAGGTCGTCGGCATCGGCGGGCTCGGCAGCCGTGGTATAGCGCGTGTTGAGCAGCTGGAGGTCGGCGGCGCCGGCGGTGTTGTTGCGGATGTGGTCCAGCACGCCGATGAATTGCGGGTCGCTCTGGCGGTACACCTTCTGCAACTCGACCGACACCAGCTCTATCTGGCTGAAGACGCGGGCCGAGAAGAAGTAGGGCGTGGGGTAGAAGCGGTTCAGGATATCGCGCTCGTCGGCCTTCACCACAGGCTCCAGCTGGAAGACGTCGCCCACGAGCAGCAGTTGCTTGCCGCCGAAGGGCTCGCGCAGGTTGTGGCTGTAGACGCGCAGGATGCGGTCGACGGCGTCGATGATGTCGGCCCGCACCATCGAAATCTCGTCGATGATGACCAGCTCCAGCTCCTCGAGCAGCTTGCGGTGGGTCTTGGTGTACTTGAAGAACTCGTGGATGCGTCCCTTTTGCAGGCTCAGGTTGGGGTCGTCGGGCAGCAGGGGGTGGAAGGGCAGCTTGAAGAAGCTGTGCAGGGTGCTTCCGCCCGCGTTGATGGCGGCGATGCCTGTGGGGGCCAGCACGACGTGCTTCTTGCGCACGTTGTCGCAGACGTAGCGCAGGAAGGTCGATTTGCCCGTGCCGGCCTTCCCCGTCAGGAAGAGCGACTGGCGGGTGTATTTCACGAGGTTCAGGGCATCCTGAAACTCACGGTTGCTGGTGTCGGGGAGGAAGGAGGGCAAGTTGTCAGCGGTTAGTGGTTAGTGGTTAGCGGTTAGTATGTAGTGGTTAGTTACTAACCGTTAACCACTAACCGCTAACCACTTCATTATGCCTTTGGCAATTCCGTCCTCGTCCACCGTGTCGGTGACGTAGCGGGCGGCAGCCTTCACTTCGTCGCGGGCGTTGCCCATGGCGATGCCGATGCCTGCGTGGCGCAGCATGGGGATGTCGTTGCCTCCGTCGCCGAAGGCAAGGGTGTCTTCGAGGCGGATGCCGAAGTGGCGGATAATTTCGTCCATGCCGCGCTGCTTGGTATTGCCGCGGGCGGTGACGTCGACAAAGGCCGGATGCCAGCGGCCCATCTCGCAACAGGAGAGCGAAGGCAGCACTTCCGCCTCCTGCGCTTCGTCGAGGAAGGGCGTCAGCTGGAAGATTTCCTTGCCGTCGATGGCTTCGTGGAGGGGCGTGTCGGGGATGGGGACGGTCACCTTGAGGTGCTCGTAGAAGATCTGGCGCACGCGGTCGTCGGGCTGGCAGACGCAGATGTCGTGTTCGCCCACCACGATGCAGGGAATGTGGCGCTGGGCGCAGTAGCCGGTAAGCGTGCGGATGTCGTCGGTCGGTATGGCGCTTTTGTAGATCACCTCATCGCCTACAAAGCAGTAGGCGCCGTTCATGGTGACGTAGCCGTCTATCAGGCCCCGACTCTGCAGGGTACCGAGGTTGGTGATGAGGATGCGCGGGCGGCCGGTGGCGATGAAGATGCGGTGGCCCCGGGCCTTGGCGGCAGCCAGTGCCTCGACGGCCGAGGCGGGTATTTCGTGGGTGCGGAAGCTGACGAGCGTTCCGTCGATGTCGAAAAACAGAGCTTTGGTCATACGTTCATTTCTTTACGGGGGACAAAATTAAAGATTTTAGGTGGAATATTCGATTGCATTCTTGTCCCTTTTTCGGGAAATGGCAAAGATATTTTGTACATTTGTCGCCCCTAACCAATAACTATTCTTTTCTTATGGACAAACATTCCTTGAAAGACTGGCTGGTGGCCGTGCGCCCCTGGTCGTTTCCCGCTTCGGCGATGCCCGTGGCGGTGACGCTGGCCTACCTGTACTGGATGCAGCAAGACGTGAACTGGACGAACGGTGTGTGGGCACTGCTCAACATCATTGTGTTTCATGCCGCAGGCAATACGTGGAGCGACTACTTCGACTACAAGCATCACGTGGACCGCGAAGATACCCACGGCGTGCGTACGCTGACGAGCGGCCTTTTCCGCCCGCAGGAGATTTTCCGCCTGTCGCTCTCGCTGCTCGTGGTGGCGCTGGCGGCAGGCGTCGGGCTGCTGGTGCGCACGGGCCTTCCTTTATTATATATAGGTATAGGCGGAGCGGCCTGCACGCTGCTCTATCCGGCGCTGAAGTACCGCGCGCTGGGCGATGTGGTCATTTTCGTGGCCTATGCCCTGCTGCCCATGCTGGGTACGGCCTATGTGGCTACGGGCCGGGTAGACTGGTCGACGATGTGGGTGGGCGTCCCTGTGGGGCTTATCACGGTGGCCATCCTGCATGCCAACAATACGCGCGACATGGAGACCGACGTGCGGGCCGACATCCACACCCTGGCCATGAAGCTGGGCGGACGTGCTTCGATGCTCCTCTATTGTGCCGAGGTGCTCTTCCCCTTCGGCTGGGTGGCCGGATGTGCCGCAGGCGGTGTGTTCCCCTGGTGGACGATGCTGGTGTGGCTGTCCCTGGTGCCGGCGCTGGGCAATGTGCGGCTGATGGGCCGATACTCCGTGGCGGGCATGGAGGGCATCTCGCGCCTCGACGAGCTGACTGCCAAGCTCCAGCTGCTGTTCAGTCTGCTTTTTGTGTTGTCGTTCGTGTTGGCCCGTGTGTTGTCATGAAGAAGCTGGTGTTTCCCATTCTGTTGGCGGCCGTGCTGTGGGCGGTGATGTTCTCGCCCCTGACGGCGCCGCATGTCAACTTCTGGCTGATGATGACCCTCTCGGCCCTGACCCTCTCCGTGCTGTCGCTCCGCCTGGATGCGGGGTGGCGGCGCGAGGCGGACGGCGGCTGGAAGGACCTGCTGCTGGGTGTGGGCATCGCTGCCGTGCTGTGGGGTGTCTTCTGGACGGGCGACAAGGTGTCGTCGTGGCTTTTCGACTTCGCCCGTCCGCAGGTCAACCTGATTTATGGCATGAAGGCGGGCGAGTCGCCCTGGCTGCTTGCCGTCCTGATGCTGGTACTGATCGGTCCGGCCGAGGAAATCTTCTGGCGGGGCTACGTGCAGCGCACCCTCTCCCGCCGCTGGAGTCCCGATGCGGGCTTCGTGGTGACGACCTTGATCTATGCGCTGGTGCATGCCGCTTCGTGCAACTTCATGCTGGTGATGGCGGCGCTGGTGGCCGGCGTGGTGTGGGGCGGCCTTTACCGTCTCTGTCCGCGGCGCATGTGGGCCATCATCGTGTCCCATGCCGTGTGGGATGCGGCGGTGTTCATCTGGTTTCCCATCTGATGAAGTGCGGGCGGAAAATTTTACAAATGTTTTCAGGTATTTTTCAGGTGCTACCTGAAGACCTTTCAGTCCCTGCCTGAAGACCCTTCAGTCCATACCTGAAGACCTTTCAGGTCAGGCCTGAAGCCCTTTCAGGTTTTTGGGAAATGCGACCTGAAAAAATGAGTACTGATTATCAATTTATTAATATAAATATGAACAGAAGGTACTGCTTGTGCGGCACCCGATAAAAAGAGTTGAAAAATGGTTTACAATTTTGACGAAGTGATTGACCGTCGCATTGATGTGGTTCTAAAAGCCAAAATATAGCTTGTCAATGTCGTAAGGCAAAAGTGTGGGTTGATAGTTTCCTGCAAATGTAATATCCTCCCAAGGTAAAGAATGGATGTCGGGATGATTGACTATTGACTTGAATTTTTCATCTAACTCTTTTGTATGGTGCAGTTTTGACATTTCTTTACTGATTGTCCATGTCAAGCAATTTATCCCGCCTCCCCATTGCTTAACGATAGGTGCAATGTTGACTTGATAGATTCGGTCTTCGTAGGATGGGTGAAGTTCTTTTATTTGTGCTAAGGCTTCTTTGTCTTGTGATACTCCCAAGCCTGGTACGATAATGATGTCGCGTGTCTGTAACATGTTGATGTATGCCCAGCTGTTTTCGTGATATTTGCTTATTTTCAGGTCTATGACATCAAAACTCTCTTCAAGTCTTTTTCTCATCTCCTTGGCAATGCTTTTGGGATATAAATTGAGATTTACCAGTATTTTCCCATTTCCGATGTTATGCACGATACCATCTGTGTGTCCACAGACATCTTCTTGATCCCAGGGTAATAAGATGATATCATCGTCGGGAAAGGTCTTGTACAATTCTTCCATAATCTGATGGCTGGTAAGGTAAGGGTTCTCTTTGAAAATCTTCTCGGTCATGATTATGTTGCTTTTAAACTTTTGAGAATCAGATTCAGACGCTTCTTGTCGTTTCTGTTCACACGCCACGATATTTCCTCCATCTATATTCAGCAAGGACTGTTGGTAGTGGAAGTTGAATTTTAAAGATTGTATGACTGGTGTGATGTCTGTTCTGAATGAGTCTTTTCCTTGCAAATAGTCAGGGAAGTATTTGAATTGAACAAAGTCATTGCAATGGCGCTGGATGGGCATGTAATCTCTGCACCAGTAGTCGGCAGTATAGTACAACAAACCTGAACGAACACGATTTTGTTGCAAAATCTGTTTTAGTTGCTTGTATTCTTCAGGGTAATGTCTGGCAAATAGACTGGAAAAATAAACAGCATCTTTATATTGTTCTGTTATCATATTTTGTTCAAGATTAAAGTGTCCGTATTAGGTTTAATTTGTCTGTTCCAGGGTTTGAATGTATAATTGTTAGCTTTCATTGTTGTTGATAGAGGATCGTATCGTTTGAAGAAGGTGTTGCCATATCCCCATTGGTTGCCAGTTTGGTAGAATGCATCGTAAGCGCAATATTCTTTTTCTTTGTATATTCCTGGGTCGTTACACCGTTTAGCCCACTGAAGTTTGAGATTATTGTGCGCTTCCTGGAGCGGTACGATTTCTGGAAAGGAATCATGGTCTGTATAGTTGAACAGAGCATCTGCGCAATCCCATGGCCCTGTAACGATACTGCTCCCTACCTTTTGTTTATCAATAATTTCCGTCCTTAATAGCGTTCGGATAAGGATTCCTCCTCCGCCTTCATTACATTCTTCCAATGTATTGCCAACTTTTCCTTTGAAGCAGATATCTGTTCCGCTGGAATGTAAGAGAAAAACTCCTCCTTTTGCACAATTTCTGGGGTATGGAAAGGGTGTCTTTCCATCTTCTTTGGTATCTGGATGGTTAGTGTTGATATAGTAAAACTCTATTTCCAAGAATCGGTATTCAACATCTATGGGTGAAGTCGGTCTGTTAGGAAGGAAAATATTTTTTTGCAGGATACAATGGTATTTCATCAATTCTGTTGCAATTGAAGAAAATTCTTGTCCGATGGATTCCGGATGGATGTTTTTGTTGTTTAAGTTGAACAAGTTCTCTAAGTCTTCCATGAATTTTGGTTTAAATGAACGGATATTAAGTTCGTGCAAATATAGTACTTTTGCGTTTAAGTAAATGCTTTATGTTTTCAAAGAATGCTGTATATTTGTAGCAATTTACCCTTCTTTATTCTGTAGAATGAAATTAGATTCATCAATATGAAACAACAGATTTACAATTTTGACGAAGTGATTGACCGTCGCGGCACCGATTCGGTGAAGTGGGACGGCATGAAGAGTGTATGGGGACGCGACGACCTGACGGCCATGTGGGTGGCCGACATGGACTTCCGCACGCCGCCCTTTGTGATGGAGGCTCTGCGCCGCAGGCTGGACCACGAGGTGCTGGGCTATACGTCGGCCTGCGAGGGCTGGGACACCACCATCTGCCGCTGGTTGCAGAAGCGCCACCAGTGGGACGTGCGTCCCGAATGGCTGACGTTCGTGCCGGGCATCGTGCGCGGACAGGCCTTTGCCCTGCTGTGCTTCACGCAGCCGGGCGACAAGGTGCTGGTGATGACTCCTGTCTATCACCCTTTCTTCCTCGTCACCGAACGGCTGAAGCGTGAAGCGGTGCGTTCGCCGCTCGACCTGCGCGACGGGCATTATCACATCGACTTCGACCGCCTGCGCCGCGACGTGCAGGGCTGTAAGGCGCTCATCCTCTGCAATCCCCACAACCCCGGCGGACGCGTGTGGACGGTGGACGAGCTGCGCCGGATAGCCGACATCTGCCGGGAAAGCGGTACGCTGGTCATCTCCGACGAAATCCATGCCGACCTCACCCTGCCGCCCTACAAGCATCATCCCTTTGCCACGGTGAGCGAGGCTGCCGCATCGAACTCCGTTACCTTCATGGCACCCAGCAAGACGTTCAACATGCCCGGCGTGCAGAGCTCCTTTGCCATTGTGCCCGACGACGGCCTGCGCGAACGCTTCCAGGCCTTCATGGAGGCGGGCGAGTTCAGCGAGGGGCACCTCTTTGCCTACATTGGCTGTAAGGCCGCCTTCGAGCATGGCGAGGAGTGGCTGGAGCAGGTGCTGGCCTATATCCAGGGCAACATCGACTTTACCGAAACCTATCTGAAGGAACACATCCCCTCCATCGGCATGATACGCCCGCAGGCTTCTTACCTCATCTTCCTCGACTGCCGTGCCCTGGGACTCGGCCAGGAGGAGCTGGAGCACCTGTTTGCCGACAAGGCCCGCTTGGCCCTGAACTCGGGCACCATGTTCGGCGAGCCCGGACGGGGCTTCATGAGGCTCAACGTGGGCTGCCCGCGCCAACAGCTCCGCAAGGCCCTGCAACAGCTGGAGATGGCAGTGAACATGCGCTAACCTGACTGGGAGGAAAGATGGAATACAAGGTTTATCTGTTTGACTTCGACTATACGCTGGCCGACTCGTCGCGGGGCATCGTCATGTGCTATCGCCGTGTGCTGGACCGCCACGGCTATACCTCGCCGACGGACGACGACATCAGGCGCACCATCGGCAAGACGCTGGAAGACTCCTTTGCCCTGCTGACGGGTGTGACCGATGCCGGCCGTCTGGCCGAGTTCCGCCGTCAGTATGTGAAGGAAGCTGACGGCTGCATGACGGCCAACACGGTGCTCTTCCCTGAGACGGCCGGTGTGCTCCGCCGCCTGAAGGCCGCCGGGGCGAGGGTGGGTATCATCTCCACCAAGTACCGCTACCGCATCCGCGAACTGCTCGTGGCCCGGGGACTGGACGATGTGTTCGACATCATCGTGGGCGGCGAGGACGTGTCGGCCGCCAAGCCTTCGCCCGAAGGAGTGCTGATGGCGTTGGACCGCCTGCAGGTCTCCCGCGAGGAGGTGCTCTATGTGGGCGACAGTGTGGTCGATGCCGAGACAGCCCGGGCGGCAGGCGTCAGCTTTGCTGGCGTGACCCACGGTGTGACCACGGCCGATGAGCTGTCCGCCTATCCCCACCGGTTGGTCATGGACAGCCTGGAGTCTCTGCTGCCCGATGCCGGGCCGGCGGAAAAATAAATAATGTTAAGAGAAGTTTCGCTGCCCGTCCGGTCTCGTACATCTTCTTTACTTTTGCATCGGACAAGAGTGTAAAACACGAAGGAGAGTATGCGTAAGATAGGTTTTGATGTAGGTTCGACGACGGTGAAGGTCGTTGCGTTGGACGAGCAGGGAAATGTATGTTTTTCAAGGTATAAAAGACACCATGCCAGAGCCCGCGAGGTTGTTGCAGACATGCTTGGTGAGCTGTTGCAGGAGCAGGGCGATGTGGAGGTTTGTGCGTGCATTACCGGTTCGGTGGGCATGGGTATGTCCGAGCGCCACTCCATCCCCTTCATTCAGGAAGTGGTGGCCGCCACGAAGGCCATCCAGAAGGATTATCCGCAGGTGGCGTCCATGATCGACATCGGAGGAGAGGATGCCAAAATTGTCTTCTTCGAACACGGCGAAGCGGCCGATCTGCGCATGAACGGCAACTGTGCCGGAGGGACGGGGGCGTTCATTGACCAGATGGCCGTCATCCTGGGTACCGATGTCGACGAACTCAACCGGTTGGCCCTGAAGGCCGGGCATATCTATCCGATCGCCTCGCGTTGCGGCGTCTTCTGCAAGACCGATATCCAGAATCTGGTGGCCAGGAACGTCAGCCGTGAAGACATCGCGGCCTCCATCTTCCATGCCGTGGCCGTACAGACGGTGATGACGCTGGCCCATGGGTGGGACATCAAGGCGCCGGTCCTGTTCTGCGGCGGTCCGCTGACCTTCATCCCTGCGCTTCGCAAGGCCTTTGCCGAATACCTCCATCTGCGCGAGGACGAGATGGTGCTGCCTGCCAACGGTACCTTGCTGCCCGCCACGGGGGCTGCCCTGTCGCGGGGAGAGGAAGACGAAACCTTCAAATTGTCGGCCCTGATAGCCCGGCTGTCCGAAGCGTCTGCGGCGGCAGACCATCCTTGCGGCCTGAAGCCCGTATTCTCCGGCGCCGGTGACTATGCCGGCTGGGAGAAGCGAATCTCTTCCCATCGCATCGGTCGGGCTTCCTTGCGTGAGGGTGTCCAGGACGTGTTTCTGGGCATTGACTCAGGTTCGACGACCACAAAGATTGTTGTGATTGATTCGGATTGCAATATCCTGTTTACCTATTATAAACCTAATGGCGGGCATGCCATCGAGACGGTAGCCGACGGTTTGGCCTTGCTCAAGGACCGGTGCCGTGAGCAGGGGGCTGTCTTGAATATCAAGGGCAGTTGCTCCACCGGCTATGGCGAAGACCTGATAAAGGCCGCTTTCCAGCTGGATGCCGGCATCGTGGAGACCATTGCCCACTATGTGGCCGCCCACTACCTGGACCGGGATGTCTCTTTCATCCTCGACATCGGCGGCCAGGACATGAAGGCCATCTTTGTGGACAACGGCATCATCAACCGCATCGAAATCAACGAAGCCTGCTCGTCGGGGTGCGGCTCGTTCATCGAGACGTTTGCCAATACCCTGGGCTATACGGCGCACGACTTCGCTTTGGCGGCCTGCCGTTCCGCCCGTCCTTGCGACCTGGGTTCGCGGTGTACCGTGTTCATGAACTCCAAGGTGAAGCAGGTGCTCCGCGAAGGGGCGACGGTAGATGACATTGCTGCCGGTCTGGCCTATTCGGTCGTGAAGAACTGCCTCTACAAGGTGCTGAAACTGAAGGATGTCTCGGAACTGGGACGGCACATCGTGGTGCAGGGCGGAACCATGCGCAACGATGCGGTGGTCCGTGCGCTCGAGCTGCTGACGGGTGCGGAGGTCATCCGTTGCGACATCCCCGAGCTGATGGGGGCCTTCGGTTGCGCCCTGTATGCCCGCCGGTATGGGAAGAGGGAAGTGTCGCTGGACGACATCCTGTCGCAGGCCGATTATTCGACGCACGAACTCCATTGCCGGGGGTGCAACAACCAGTGTCAGGTGTTCCGTTACCGCTTTGCCAACGGCAAGGACTATTATTCGGGCAACCGGTGCGAAAAAGTGTTTACCAATGGAGCCAAGGAAGAGCCGGGCGCGAATGCCTATCACTTCAAGAACGATTTGCTCTTCGGCCGTGCGGCCCGGCAGGTGGAGCATCCTGTACTGACTCTGGGCATCCCGCGCAGCCTGAACATGTACGAGAACTTCCCCTTCTGGCACACGCTGTTCACCGCTTGCGGCATACAGGTTTGTTTGTCCGACGATTCGGACTTCAAGGCCTATGAACGGAGTGCGCGCATGGTGATGTCCGACAACATCTGTTTCCCGGCCAAGCTGGTGCATGCCCATGTGCAGAACCTGATGGACCGCGGGGTAGACCGTATCTTCCTGCCTTTCGTTATCTTTGAGCGGAAAGGGAACGAGCAGAACAGTTACAACTGCCCGATTGTGACCGGCTATTCGGAAGTAATCAAGAGTGTGCAGGGCACGGGTATCCCCATCGATTCGCCCGCCATCTCGTTCAAGGATTCCAAGCTGTTGTACAGGCAATGCCTCAACTATCTGAAAGGGTTGGGAGTGGAGGAGGCCGCTGTAAAGGTGGCTTTCGCCAAGGCAATGGACGAGCAGGAAGCTTTCGGCCTTTCCCTGGCCGAACATGACAGGCGTTTGTTGGAAGAGAGCCGCCGGAAGGGCCGTCGGACGGTGTTGCTGGCCGGTCGTCCTTATCACACGGACATGCTGATCCAGCACAGGATATCGGATATCCTTGCGGAGATGGGCATTGATGTGATTACCGATGATATCGTCCGCGATCAGGCCACACAGGTGGAAGGTGATGTCCATTTTCTGCCGCAATGGTCCTATCCGAACCGCATTCTGAAAGCTGCCCAGTGGTGTGCAGCCCGGGGCAGTGATGTACAGTTTGTTGAAATGACTTCCTTCGGTTGCGGTCCCGACGCATTTCTGGTCGACGAGGTTCGTGACATCCTGATACGCAGTGGCAAGCCGTTCACCCTGCTCAAGCTGGACGACATCAATAACGTTGGTTCGATGAAGCTGAGGGTCCGTTCGCTCATAGAGAGCATGAAGTTGTCCGGAGAGCGTCAGGTTTCCCCTCGGAAGAGGGAGGAAGGCGGAGGGGCGGCTTCGGTCAGCTACCATGACTTGCGTACCAAGAAAATACTGGTGCCTTACTTCACTCCGTTCATTTCACCGCTGATTCCTGCTGTCATGCGATTGGCGGGGTATGATGTCGACAATCTGCCCCTCAGCAATACGGAGTCCTGTGAGTGGGGACTGAAGTATGCCAACAACGAAGTGTGCTATCCGGCCACGTTGATTGTGGGCGACGTTGTCAAGGCTTTCAAGAGTGGCAAATATGATCCGAAACGGACGATTGTGGCCATGACGCAGACCGGAGGCCAGTGTAGGGCCAGCAATTATATTTCGCTGATCAAGAAGGCGCTGGAAGAGGCCGGCTATCCGTCGGTTCCTGTTATCTCGCTAACCTTCGGAAGTTCGTTGGACAGCCGGCAGCCGAGTTTCCGCGTCAATTGGCTGAAGATGCTGCCGGTTGCGTTGCGTGCCGTTCTGTACAGCGACTGCATTTCGAAGTTCTATTACGCTGCCGTTGCCCGTGAAAAGGAAGCGGGGCAGGCAGCCCGTTTGCGCGACCGTTACTTGCAGGAGGGAGAAGAACTGATCTTGAAGTATCAGACGAAGGACCTGTTGGGCCGCTTGTCGGAGGCTGCCCGTCAGTTCAATGACATTTGCCGGGACTTGGATTGCCCGAAGGTGGGCGTTGTGGGAGAGATATTCCTGAAATTCAATCCCTTTGCCCAAAAGAATGTCATCGAGTGGCTGACGGAGCAGGGGATAGAGGTAGTTCCTTCGGTGCTTGCCGACTTCTTCATGCAGAACTTTGTGAACAGGAAGGTCCGGGTGGAGTCGTGCATCCAGCAACAGTTCCTGCCCGATTTTGTCTATAAGCTTGCCTATAAGATGGTGGGCCGTCAGATTGAAAAGTTCAACAAAGTGGGAAGCGAGTTCCGCTACTTCAATCCGTTCAAGGATATTTTTGAGGAAGCCGATGAGGCCAAGAAGGTTATCTCTTTGAATGCCCAGTTTGGTGAGGGTTGGCTGCTTCCGGCCGAAATCCTGTCGTATGCCCGTCAGGGGATATACAATGTCGTCAGTTTGCAGCCTTTCGGGTGCATTGCCAACCATATTGTGTCCAAAGGCATTGAAAAACGGATCAAGTCTGTTATTCCCGAACTGAATATGCTCTCTTTGGACTTTGACAGCGGAGTCAGTGACGTGAACATCACCAACCGTCTGTTGTTGTTCATAGACCATTTGAAATAGAAGACTCATGTCTGTTCAGTCTCATAAAAATGTATGAAGATGTGCTGGCAGAATGAAATTCGGATGTTGTCAGTCAAAGGATTCATTTGCTGGGATTGGAAGATATGGAATGAAATAAAGGAATAGAGAAATGTGGAAATATTATGCTTTGTTGTCGGCTTTCTTTGCGGCTTTGACGGCAGTCTTTGCCAAGATTGGTGTGAAGGATATCAATTCCGATTTGGCTACGGCCATCCGAACGACTGTCATTTTGATAATAACGTGGGGTATTGTCTGTTGTGAACGTCAGATAGCCAGTATCAGGGAAGTGAGTACCCATACGTGGTTGTTCCTTGTGTTGTCGGGAGCGGCTACTGGTCTGTCTTGGCTTTTTTATTTCAAGGCTTTGCAGACGGGTGATGTTTCGCGTGTAGCTCCTGTTGACAAGTTGAGTGTAGTGATGACCATTTGCCTCTCCTTCCTGTTTCTGAAAGAGCCTGCCACTCCTCGGGTCATCATTGGAGCGCTATTCATTACTTGTGGAAGCATTCTTATGCTTTTAAAATGAATGAGGGTTTTGGGAAAAAAGAAACCCATTGGATTTTGTGTTCCAATGGGCTTTTTCATTTGAGTGGTGTCACCAGGAATCGAACCGGGGACACAAGGATTTTCAGTCCTTTGCTCTACCAACTGAGCTATGACACCATCGCTGTTAGTTTGCGGTTGCAAAGGTAGTGAAAGTTTTGGACTGTGCAAGGGCTTTGAAAATAAAAAAGCACGGATAGAAGGCTACTTGTCTTACTATCAGTGCTTTTATGCGATGAAAAAAGATGAATTTTATTTTTCTTCTTCTGTTGTTGCTTCTGTGGCTGATGAATACGTCAGGTTGCCACCGTCCTTCAGAGGGTTCCATCCCTGAGCCTTCAGTTCGAATTCCTGGCCGTCTCGGGTAATGAGGGCGCAGCCCAGCTCGGGCTTGGTGATGTGGCCAATCAGCTTGACACCTTCCATCTCTGAAACCTTTTCATGGTCGGCAATGGGAACGGTGAACAGTAGTTCGTAGTCTTCCCCGCCGTTCAGAGCACAGGTTGTGAGGTTCATGTTGAACTCTTCGGCCATAACGGCTGTCTGATAGTCGATGGGGATGTGCTCCTCGTAGACACGACAACCTACCTTGCTTTGTGAGCAGATGTGCATCAGTTCGGACGAGAGGCCGTCGGAGATGTCCATCATGGCTGTGGGCTGTACGCCGGCTTCACGCAACCGCTCGATGATGTCCTTGCGGGCTTCGGGTTTGAGCTGGCGTTCCAGCAGGTATTCCTTGCCTGCAAAGTCGGGCTGTACGTCCTTGTCGGTACCTTTCAGTACGGCCTTTTCGCGCTCCAGCAGTTGGAGGCCCATGTAGGCGGCACCCAGGTCGCCACTGACGCATATCAGGTCGGTCTCCTTGGCACCGTTGCGATAGACGGTCTTGCCCTTTTCACCTTCACCGATGCAGGTGATGCTGATGGTGAGTCCTGTGTAGGACGAGCAGGTGTCGCCGCCCACGATGTCGACGTTGTAGGCTTCGCAAGCCAGGCGGATGCCGGCATACAGTTCCTCCATGTCTTCCACGCAGAATCGTTTGGACAGACCCAGCGAGACGGTAATCTGTTTGGGCGTGCCGTTCATGGCGTAGATGTCGGAGAAGTTGACCACGGCGGCCTTGTAGCCCAGGTGTTTCAAGGGCACGTAGGTCAGGTCGAAGTGTACGCCTTCGAGCAGGAGGTCGGTGGTGACCAGCACTTCCTTGTCGGCAGGATAGAAGAGTACGGCGGCATCGTCGCCGATGCCGTAGCGGGTCGATTCGTTTCGGGGTTGGATGCCCTCGGTCAGATGGTCTATGAGGCCAAACTCGCCGAGGGTTGCTATTTCTGTTCTCATTTTTACTTGTTTATATATAGGTATAGTTCGTCTCAGGCACGGTTGATGAGTTCGCGCATGATTTCCGTCATGCGAGGCTGGGCGGCGTCGGCTGCCTTCTGCACTTCTTCGTGCGACACTTCCACAATCTTGCCTTCCACTCCCAAGTCGGTGATGACTGATACGCCGAAGACCTTGATGCCGCAATGGTTGGCCACGATGACTTCGGGTACGGTAGACATGCCGACGGCATCGGCTCCCAAGATGTGGAAGAGCTTGTATTCGGCAGGCGTTTCAAACGTCGGGCCTTGCGTACCCAGATAGACTCCGTGCTGTACCTTGATGCCCTTTTCGGCGGCAATGGCGTCGGCCTTGCGGATGAGCTCCTTGTCATACGCTTCGCTCATGTCCGGAAAGCGGGGACCGTAGGGGATGTTCTTGCCTCGTAAGGGGTGTTCGGGGAAGTAGTTGATGTGGTCGGTAATGATCATCAGGTCGCCGATTTCGAAGGCGGGGTTGGTGCCCCCGCTGGCGTTGGACACAAACAGGGTCTTGATGCCCAGTTCGCGCATGACGCGGACGGGGAAGGTCACTTCCTTCATCGAATAGCCCTCGTAGTAGTGGAAACGGCCTTGCATGGCCATGATATCCTTGCCGCCCAGCTTGCCGAAGATGAGCTTGCCGCTGTGTCCCTCGACGGTCGAGAGGGGGAAGTTGGGGATGTCCTGGTACTTTATTTCATACTTTTCGGTGATTTCGCCGGCCAGGCTTCCCAAGCCGGTGCCAAGGATGATGGCGGTTTCGGGATGTGTGTGCATCTTACTCTTGAGGTAAGCTGCCGTTTCTTGAATTTTTTCTAACATAGCCAATAATGTTTTGGTTAAAGGATTCTTGTTGGTTGAGCAGAAATTCCACTTCGATGGGGATGACATGGATGTAGGGCTTCAAGTCTTCGCTGAGCGAGGGATGGGACTTGAGCCTGGCGCCGTCTTTCTCGGTCGTGATGATGAGGCGCTTGCATCCTTCCATCTGTGAGAATTCTTCCTCGATGAGTTGCAGGTCTTTGTCGCTGAAGTCGTGGTGGTCGGCAAAGGGGAGCAGCTTGACTTGGCGGGCATAGAGCTGTACTTCTTCCACCAAAGGCTGGGGTGAAGCGATGCCCGTGACGAGCAGGACGCATTCTTCTCCGCTCAGCACGCTGGATATGGGTTGCCCCTCCGCTTTCTGCGGAAACAGGGGGACGGGCATACCATAGCGTATGCGCGTGAAGTACAGCTGCTGGTAGGGGTACAGGTCCAGTTGCTTTTCCGTGATGTTGAAGTCGATGGGCTTCATGTCCTGCGGACACTTGGTCACTATGACTATCTGGGCACGGTCTTTACCCGAAACGCTTTCGCGCAGGCGGCCCGCCGGCAACAGGCAGTCTTCGGTGAACGGGCGTCTGTAGTCGGTCAGCAGGATGTTCAAGCCGGCCTTGACGTAGCGGTGCTGGAAGGCGTCGTCCAGCAGGATGACATCGGTAGGCGGGTGGTCGAGTTGCAGAAGTCTGCTGATGCCTTCACGACGGTCGGCATCGACGGCGATGCGTGCCTGGGGAAATTTCTGCTTCATCTGGCAGGGCTCGTCGCCTATCTGCGAGGCTGTGCTGGAAGCGTCTGCCAACAGATAACCGCGGGTCTTGCGCTTGTAGCCGCGGCTCAGCACGGATATCTGCATGCCTGCCTGCTGGAGGAGGCGTATCAGGTATTCGGTATGGGGCGTCTTGCCCGTGCCGCCCACGGCCAGGTTGCCGATGCAGATGACAGGCGCCTGGAAGCTCTCCGACGGGAGGATGCCCCAGTCGAAGAACTTGTTGCGCAGCCAGACGACTCCCCCATATATCCACGACAGGGGGAGAAGCCAGCGGTGTATCTGTACGGATGTTTCTGTCATCTGTCTTTGTCTTCAGCGTTATTGTATGTTCAGCTCGAAAGGCAGGCGTGCCTGGATGCGGTCGCGCTTGTCGAAGTTGTCCAGGATGCTGAACTGGCGATAGAGCTCACCAGCCTTTCCGCCCAGCAGGTGCGACTTGATATAGGTGCCCGGATTGGTGCTCATCAGCATTTCGAGGAATGTCTGCTTGGCCGGATAGGATACAACGGTATAGGCGTCGATGCCGGCCTTCTGGCAGGCTATCTCCAAGGCACGGTCCAGTCCGCCCAGCTCGTCGACCAGACCCAGCTCCTTGGCGGTGCTGCCTGTCCATACGCGGCCTTGGGCAATCTTGTCCAGTTCTTCCTTGGCGATGCCGCGTCCTTCGGAGCAGCGGGTCAGGAAGAGGTCATAGCCTTGGTTCACCATCTTCTGCATCAGGGCCTTCTCGCCTTCGTTCATGGGGCGGCCGGTAGCGCCGAAATCGGCGTATTCGTTGGTCTTCACCACGTCGAAGTCAAGGCCTATCTTGTCGGTCAGTCCCTTCACGTTGGGGAACATGCCGAAGATGCCGATGGAGCCCGTCAGCGTAGTGGGTTCGGCAACGATGGTGTCGGCGTTGCACGACAGGTAGTATCCGCCCGAAGCGGCATATTCGCCCATGGAGACGATAACGGGTTTCTCTTTCTTCAGCTGGCTGACGGCATACCACAGCTGCTCGGAACCGTAGGCGCTGCCGCCAGGGGAGTTGACGCGGAGTACGACGGCCTTCACGTCGTCGTTCTCCTGCAGGCGGCGCAGGTCGCGGATGACCTGGGAGGGGATGATGGTGGGCTGGTCGCTGAACGACGAGGTCTCGTAGTCGACGATTTCGCCGCTGGCGTAGTAGACGGCCACGATGTTGCCGCTCTTGTCCTTCGGCTGGTTCTTGCGCACGTTCACCATGTCCTGCAGGCCCAGTACGGGCAGGTTGTCGTCCTTGTCGAGGCCGGCCAGGGGCTTCAGGTAGTCGCGCACGTCGTTCTTATATATTAAGGTATCGACCAGGCCGCATTTCACGGCTTCCTGCGAGGGGTCGAACATGATCATGTTGTCGGCATACTGGTTGAGGTTGTCTACGCTGATGTGGCGCGTCTCGGATACGGCTTGTGTCACTGTGCTCCAGACGGAGTTGATGTAGGCCGTCACCTGCTCGCGGTTGGCAGGGCTCATCTCGGTGGCGATGAAGGGCTCGACGGCCGACTTGTAGGTGCCCACCTTGAATATCTGCATCTCGACCCCTATCTTGTCGAGCAGGTCCTTGTAGAAGATGGGGCTCGAAGCGATGCCCCGCCACTCCAGCGAGCCTTTGGGGTTCATCAGCACCTTGTCGGCCGCGCTGGCCAGGTAGTACAGGCTCTGCTGGTAGTTGTCGGCATAGGCCACGACAAACTTGCCGCTCTCCTTGAAGTCGAGCAGCGCGTCGCGTATCTCCTCGATAGCGGCATAGCCGGCGGTCAGGTAGTGGAGCTGCAGGTAGATGCCTTTGATCTTTTCGTTTTCTTTGGCCTTGCGGATGGAGGAGAGGATGTCGTCCAGCCCATACGTCTGGTAGTCCTCGCTGAGCAGGGCCTGGTAGGGGACTGACTGGCTGCGCTCCCTCAGCTCGCCTTTCAGCTCGAGCATCATTACGGAGTTGTCGCTTACCTGCGTCTCCACGTCCGACGAGGCTATGGCGCTGAAGAAGAGTAGGATGCCCACAAAAAACAAGATGACGGTCGACAGGATGATACCTGTGACGGTCGCAAAAGTGAATTTGAAGAAATCTTTCATATCGGTTCTTTACTTTTGATGCATGCTAACTTTTTAAGTTAACAAAGATATACAATTAGGTTGATATTTACCCTATCTGTCGCCATCTTTTTTGTTTTGTCACATGCGGCCGATAAAAGGCGGGTGATTTTGGGGAAAGAAAACCTCCGTCTGGAGGGGTGTGAAAGGCCGGCCGGAGGAAAGCATCGTTTTCTCTGGCGGAAAGCAGTGCTTTGCGAGGAGAAAGGCAATGCTTTGCGAAGGCGGATGTAAAGCTTTGCAAGGGCGGATGTAAAGCTTTGCAAAGGCCGATGCAATGCTTTGCGTCGGAGGAAGGCCGAAAACGGCTTCCGATGCTTTGTACTTCCCCCGCTTTGCACTATCTTTGCCCCCGAAAAAAGCTAAGATGGCAGTGAATCTGATAATTGATATAGGAAATACGGTCGCAAAAATTGCGTTGTTCGAAGGCGCTTCGCTGGTCGATGTCTTCTATGATTCCAACCAGACGCTGGAGCAGTTGCCCGACATTTGCCGCCGCCGTCCCGTCGAACGTGCCATTGTGGCCACGGTCATCGACCTCACGGCCGAAGTCGAGGCCCGGCTGGCTGCCTTGTCCTGCCCGTTGCTGAGGCTGGGGCCCGACACTCCCCTGCCTGTGGAAAACCTGTACGAGACACCCCGTACGTTGGGTTACGACCGCATGGCGGCGGTCGTGGGAGCCTCCGACCGCTTTCCCGGCCGTGACATCCTGGTGATAGATGCGGGTACCTGCATCACGTACGAGTTTGTCGATGCGGCCGGCCGTTATCATGGCGGCAACATTTCTCCCGGCCTCCAGATGCGTTTCAAGGCCCTGCACAGCTTCACAGGGCGTCTGCCGCTGGTGGCATCGGAAGGCCGCTGCCTGCCCATGGGCAAGGATACGGAGACGGCCATCCGTGCCGGAGTGCTGCGCGGCATCGGTTATGAAATGCAAGGCTATATTCAGGATATGAAAACTAAATATCCTGAACTTTTGGTTTTTTTAACGGGGGGCGACGAATTTTCTTTTGATACAAACTTAAAAAGTATCATCTTTGCAGACAAATTTTTAGTGTTGAAAGGATTAAACCGAATATTGATTTATAATAATGACAGGATATAGACTGACACTGTTGGTGCTTTTACTCGGCATGTGGTCCGGGACGGTAATGGCCCAAAACAATACAAATTCACCTTATACGCGGTATGGATACGGCCACTTGTCGGATCAGGGTTCGAGCAACAGCAAGGCGATGGGCGGTGTGGCTTATGGCCTGCGCGACGGCAGTCAGGTGAATTTTGCCAATCCGGCTTCTTATACAGCGGTCGATTCGCTGACGTTTATCTTCGACGGAGCCGTTTCCCTGCAGAATACCAACTTCAGTAATGGAACCTTGAAGCAGAATGCCAAGAACTCCAGTTTCGACTACATCACCATGCAGTTCCGCCTGGCCAAATGGTGTGGCATGAGCATCGGTGTGCTCCCTTTCTCCAATGTGGGTTATAGCATGGGCGAGACGCGTGAAGATACGGAGAATTCGTCCAATTCGAGCGCAGTTACCTACTCGGGCGAAGGTGGTTTGCATCAGGCTTATGTGGGATTAGGACTTAAAATATTTAAAAATCTTTCTGTTGGTGCAAATATTTCGTATCTTTGGGGAGACATCACGCGGACGTCGTATCTGTCGTTTCCTTCTGATGCAACCATTTTCCCTTATACGCGTACGTTGAGTACTGACATCAAGAGCTATAAGTTGGATTTGGGCGTTCAGTACACGCAGAATTGGGGAAAGAAGAACGCGCTGACAATCGGTGCCGTCTTTTCGCCCGGACATGACTTGAACAATACAACGGTCATCGGCGAAACGGTGGGAAACACGACGACGGGAAGCACCTATACTTCGCGCGATTCGGTAGCCACTTTCGGACTTCCGATGACGGTGGGTGTAGGTCTGGCCTATGTGTACGACAAGCGTCTGACCGTGGGGGCTGACTTCATGATGCAGCAGTGGGACAAGGTTTCCTATCTGAACGACGACAACGCCTTCTGCTCGCGCATGCGGGTAGGCGTGGGAGCGGAATACATTCCCAATCTGTTGGGACGCAGTTACCTGAGCCACATCAAGTATCGGGTGGGAGCCTATTATTCCTTGCCCTATTACAAGATAGAGGGGCAGCGGGCGGCCAAGGAGTTCGGGGTTTCGGCCGGTTTCGGCCTTCCTATACCGCGCACAGGCTCATTCTTGAGCGTCACTGCCCAATATGCCAAAACCAAGGGCTCGAAAGTGACGTTTGTGGACGAAAACACGTTGCGGCTGGTCATTGGAGTCACGTTCAACGAACGCTGGTTCTTCAAACGCAAGGTTGACTGATACAGAGATTAAAGAGATAGATGGAATAGACAAAAATATAACAACTAAAAATTTTAAATACAATGAAAATTAAGACGCTTGTAGCGGTATTGCTCCTTTCGGGTGGAGCAGCCGGCGCTTATGCACAAAACGACTGTAATGCCAACAGCAGCATCTCTCACGAAGCTGTCAAGGCAGGAAATTTTAAGGATGCTTATGCCCCCTGTATGGAGGTTTTGAAAGATTGTCCGACACTGAGATTCTATACTTTTACAGATGCGGAAGATATTTTGATTGGTTTGATGAAACCTATCAAAGACCGCAATTCTGCTGAATATCAGAAATATTTCAATGAACTGATGGACGTTCATGACCAGAAGATGAAATATATGCCTGAATTTTCTGCAAAAGGTACCAAGCTGACTTATTCTGTAGCAGGTGCTTTGGGACGTAAGGCTATTGATTATTTGACTTATGCTCCGAAACCTGATTTGAAGCAGGCTTATGCTTGGTTGAAGGAGTCCGTTGAAACGGATAAGGCTGATACATGGAGCCCCATCTTCTATTATTTCATGGATGCTTCCATGCGTATTGTAAAGGCTGATGTATCCCATACCGACCAGTTCTTCCAGGACTATCTCAATGTAGGTCAGTATCTGAACGATGCTCTTGCCGCTGAGACAGCAGCTTCCAAGAAAACCAATCTGGAGAAAATGAAACAGACGGTCGATGCCATCTTCATCAACAGTGGCGTAGCCGATTGCGAATCTCTTCAGAAAATCTATGGTCCTCAGGTAGAAGCCAATCAGACGGATTCTGTTTTCTTGAAGAAGGCCATCAACGTGCTGAAGATGATGAAATGTACCGAAAGCGAAGCTTACTTCCAGGCCTCTTATTATATGTATAAGATCGATCCGACGGCCGATGCTGCTGTAGGTTGTGGTTTCCAGGCATATAAGAAGGGTGATTATGATACGGCTGTGAAGTATTTCGACGAGGCTTTGGGTTTGGAAACAGACAATGCCAAGAAGGCTGAAATGGCCTATGCAGCAGCTGCTGCTATGTTTGGTGCCAAGAAGTGGTCGCAGGTACGCAGCTACTGCTACAAGGCTATCGGCTTCAACGAGAACTTCGGTAACGCTTACATCCTGTTGGCTCAGGCATATGGCTCCAATCCTCATTGGAACGATGAACCTGCTCTGAACAAGTGTACTTACTATGTAGTGCTCGACAAGCTTCAGAGAGCCAAGGCCGTTGACCCCTCTGTTACCGAACAGGCCAACAAGCTGATTGGAACTTACTCCGCTCACCTGCCCGAGGCCAAGGACCTCTTCATGCTGGGCTACAAGACCGGCGACCGTATCACGGTTGAAGGCTGGATTGGTGAGACTACAACCATCAGATAATCGTATGTCCTCCGACATTTATCGATGGATTAGACATAAAATGACGAGCATAACCATTGCCTGCGGGGTGATGGTTATGCTTGTTTTATTCTCTTCCTGCTCGGGCCGCAAGAAGGAGTTGGGCGCTGCCATTACCGAACGCGACTCGCTGCCTGTAATGGATACGCGGGGAGTTGTGACGCTGGTGTCCGATTCAGGTGTCATCCGTTACCGTGTCAATGCAGAGGAATGGAAGGTCTACGACCGTAAGTCGCCCTCCTATTGGTCGTTCGAGAAAGGTGTCTATGTCGAGAAGTTCGACTCTCTCTTTCAGGTAGAGGCCAGCATCAAGGCCGATACGGCCTACTATTACGACAAACAGAAGTTGTGGAAGCTGATCAGCAATGTGCACATCCAGAACCTGAAGGGCGAGAAGTTTGATACCGAACTGCTTTTCTGGGACCAGAACAAGCAGAAAGTCTATTCGGACAAGGAGGTGCGCATTGAGCAGCCCGACCAGATCATTTACGCTGTAGGCTTTGAATCGAATGAGCAGCTGACGAAATACACATTCTTCAAGACCAACGGAATCTTTTATATTGATGAAGACACAGGAACCGCACCTGCCGATACTTTGCAGGCCGATACCGTCAAGTAACTTTTTGTTATGGGAATAATTGTTTCTTTGTTGGTGACCATGGCTTTCTCGGCTTTCTTTTCGGGGATGGAGATTGCTTTTGTGTCGGTGGACAAACTTCGCTTTGAGATGGAGAAGAAGGAAGGGTGGACTTCGAACGTCCTGTCCTATTTCTTCAAAAACCCCAATAACTTCATATCCACGATGCTCGTGGGCAACAACATAGCCCTGGTCATCTATGGTATTCTGATGGCTCAGATCATAGAAGGATACCTGTTGGCGGGTGTCATCGACAATCATTTTCTTCTGGTATTGATTCAGACGGTCATCTCTACGTTGATTATTCTGGTGACGGGTGAGTTCTTGCCCAAGAACCTCTTCAAGATCAATCCGAATCTGATGCTGAGAATATTTGCCTTTCCTCTGTTGGTTTGCTACGTGGTCCTTTTCCCGATATCCAAGTTGGCTTCGGGGCTATCCTGCCTTTTCTTGCGTTTGGGTGGGATGCGTATCAACAAGGAAGCCTCCGACAGGGCTTTTGGCAAAGTCGATTTGGATTACTTCGTCCAGTCGGGCATCGAGAATGCTTCCAACGAAGAAGAGCTGGATACGGAGGTGAAGATTTTCCAGAATGCGCTCGATTTCTCGAATGTCAAGATACGCGATTGCATCGTACCCCGTACGGAGATTGTGGCGGTCGACACATCCGCTTCGCTCGAAGAACTGAAAAATCTGTTTATCGAGTCGGGATTGTCGAAGATATTGATTTATAAAGGGAACATTGACAACATTATCGGATATATCCATTCCTCGGAGATGTTCCGCAATCCGGCCGACTGGCACAACCACGTCAAGGAAGTCCCCATTGTGCCTGAAACAATGCCGGCCCATAAGCTGATGAAATTGTTCATGCAGCAGAAGAAGACGCTGGCCGTAGTGGTCGATGAGTTTGGCGGTACCTCGGGCATCGTTTCTTTGGAAGATCTGGTGGAAGAAATTTTTGGCGATATAGAGGATGAACACGACAATACTTCGTACGTCTGCCGGCAGATAGCCGACCATGACTATTTGTTGTCGGGTCGTCTGGAGATTGAGAAAGTGAATGAGACATTCGACTTGGATCTGCCTGAGTCGGACGATTATCTGACGATTGGCGGCTTGATTCTGAGTGCTTATCAGAGTTTTCCGAAGCCGAATGAAGAAGTGGCTATCGGCAAATATCATTTCAAAATTATCAAGGTTACGGCGACCAAAATCGAGCTTGTTCGCATGAAAGTAACTGAATAAATGCCTGAAAACGTAATTTTTCTTGGAATAAATAGAAGGGTATTTGCATTTTTTGTATCTTCGTGCGCTAAAATGAACAGTGGCAGAAAAAGAATAATAAACAAATAAAAACAATTAATAAAAATGGCAACATTACAAAACATTCGGTCCAAAGGACCTTTATTGGTGATTGCTGTGGGTTTGGCTCTGTTCGCCTTCATCGCAGGCGATGCATGGCGTGTGCTCCAGCCGCATCAGTCACAAGATGTAGGTGAGGTGAACGGAGATGTTCTTTCCGCTCAGGATTATCAGTCAATGGTAGATGAATATGCGGAAGTCGTGAAGTTTACGAGCGGCACAAGCGCATTGAGCGACGATCAGCTCAACCAGTTGAGAGATGAAGTTTGGAGAACGTATGTCAACAACCAGTTGATTGAGGCTGAGGCAGAGAAGCTGGGCCTGACCGTTTCCAAGGAAGAAATCAAGTCCATCATCAATGAAGGCACTCATCCGCTGTTGGCCCAGACACCGTTCCGCAATCCGCAGACAGGTGCGTTCGACAAGGATATGTTGATGAAGTTCCTGGCCGACTACGCCAAGATGAACCAGGGACAGATGCCTGCACAATATGCCGATTACTATAATTCTTTGTATAAGGTATGGTCGTTTATCGAGAAGACTCTTGTTCAGACTCGCTTGCAGGAAAAGTATAGCAACCTCATTGCGAAGTCTCTGCTCTCCAATCCCGTAGAGGCACAGATGACGTTCGACGGCCGTATCGACCAGAAGGACATGTTGCTGGCTGCCGTTCCTTATTCTTCTATAGTAGATTCTACCATTACAGTAACTGACGCTGAGCTGAAGGCTGCTTATGACGAGAAAAAGGAACAATACCGTCAGTATGTGGAAACCCGTAACATCAAGTACATTGACGTACAGGTTACTGCCAGCGACGAAGACAAAGCCGAACTGCGTAAGGAGATGGATGAATACACGGCTCAGTTGGCCGGTGCCACTTCCGATTATTCGACACTGGTTCGTTCGACCGGTTCCGAGCAGCCTTATGTAGACCTGTATTATACGACTCGGGCTTTGCCGAGTGACGTGGTAGCTCGTCTGGATTCAGTTGCCATGGGTGATGTATACGGTCCTTATTACAATGCACTCGACAATACGATGAACTCGTTCAAGAAACTGGCCAAGGCCTCTATGCCCGACTCCATTCAGTATCGTCAGATACAGGTTGTTGCTGAAACTCCTGAGAAGACCAAGACTCTGGCCGACAGCATTTACAACGCCATCAAGGGCGGAGCCGATTTTGCTGAGGTTGCCAAGAAGTACGGCCAGACGGGTGAATCCGTATGGATTACTTCCGCTAACTACGAAGGAGCGCAGGTGGACGGCGACAACTTGAAGTACATTACCGCTGTGACTACTGGCGAAACCAATGCCCTGCAAAATCTTTCACTGGCCCAGGGCAATGTCATCCTGCAGGTTACAGGGAAGAAGGCCTACAAGGACAAATATAAAGTGGCTGTTGTAAAACGTGCTGTAGAGTTCAGCAAGGACACATACAGCAAGGCATACAACGATTTCAGCCAGTTCATTGCTGCCAACAATACACTGGACAAGCTGGTAGCCAATGCCGAAGATGCCGGTTATCGTCTGCTCGACCGTACCGACCTTTACAGCGCAGAGCATAGCATCGGCGGTGTACGTGGCACGAAGGAAGCTCTCAGATGGGTATTCTCTGCTAAACCTGGTGAAGTATCTGGCCTGTATGAATGCGGTGAAAGCGACCACATGATGGTGGTTGGCTTGGTTTCGGTGGCTCCCGAAGGCTATCGTTCGCTGGCTGCTGTACGGAATGACCTGAGAATGCAGTTGATTCGCGACAAGAAAGCCGAAAAGATTATGGCCGACATGAAGGCTGCCAACGCTTCTACTTTCGACCAGTATAAGGGACTTGCCAACGCTGTATCCGATTCCGTAAAGCATGTTACTTTCGATGCTTCTGCATTCGTTTCCGTATTGCGTAGCAGTGAGCCGCTGGTAAGTGCTTATGCTTCTGTAGGCGCCATGAACCAGCTGAGTGCTCCGATCAAGGGTAATGCAGGCGTATTTGTTCTCCAGCCCTATGCTGAAGAAAAGCTGAACGAAACTTACGATGAAAAAGCTGAAGTGGACAAGTTGCAGGGTATGTATACCAACTTGGTTGTAAGACAGTTCGTCAACGACCTTTACCTGAAGGCCAACGTGAAGGACGATCGTTACCTCTTCTTCTGATAAGTATTCTGTAATAATATGCAGGAGCTGCCTGATAGTCTCGGGCGGCTCCTGTCTTTTTATAGAGTCCTCTGTTTGGTATGGCCGAATCGAAAACTTGCTTTTCATTTGCTACTGCCCTTACCTTTTAATATCTTTGCAAAGAGAAATATATAGATTCCATAAATATGCAGAAACAACCTCTTTTGGGAATGACACTGGCCGAGCTTCAGTCTTTGGTGAAACAGTTGGATATGCCAGCCTTTTCGGCCAAGCAGATAGCCTCTTGGTTGTACGACAAGAAGGTGAAGTCTATTGATGAGATGACCAATCTGTCATTGAAACATCGCGATTTGCTGAAAGAACTGTATGAAGTCGGAGCTTATGCACCTGTCGAAGCCATGCGCTCGGTAGACGGGACCATCAAGTATCTCTATCAGGTTGGCGAAACTCATTTTGTAGAATCTGTTTATATCCCAGATGACGATAGGGCCACTCTATGCGTGTCTTCACAGGTGGGTTGCAAAATGAACTGTAAGTTTTGTATGACTGGCAAGCAGGGCTTCTCGGCCAATCTGACGGCTGCACAAATCCTGAACCAGATACATTCCTTGCCCGAGCGTGACAAACTGACCAATGTTGTCATGATGGGTATGGGTGAACCGTTGGACAATCTGGACGAAGTGTTGAAGGCGCTGGAAGTGATGACGGCTTCCTATGGCTATGCCTGGAGCCCGAAGCGGGTGACTCTTTCTACTGTAGGTTTGCGTAAGGGCCTGAAGCGGTTTATCGAAGAGTGCGATTGCCATTTGGCTGTTAGCCTCCATTCCCCTCTGCCGTTGCAGCGCAGGGAGCTGATGCCGGCCGAGAAGGCCTTCTCCATTACAGAAATTGTGGATTTGTTGCGTCAGTATGATTTCAGCAAACAGCGTCGTTTGTCTTTCGAATACATTGTTTTCAAGGGTGTAAATGACAGCTTGCCTTATGCGAAAGAACTGTTGAAACTTCTTCGCGGATTGGATTGCCGTGTGAACCTGATTCGTTTTCATGCCATTCCCAATGTCGACCTCGAAGGAGTGGATATGGATACGATGGTCCGTTTCCGCGATTATCTGACCTCGCATGGCCTGTTCACTACAATCCGTGCGTCACGTGGAGAAGATATTTTTGCCGCGTGTGGCATGTTGTCTACTGCCAAACAGGAGGCTGTAGACAAGAATTAATATAAATTATTAACTCGGATATGGTGAATAAACGCATTCTTTGTAGCTTTGTGAAAATTTAAATGGAGAAGTAATATGAAAAAACACTTGTTTTATTTCAGTTTGTTTTTTGTGCTGTCGCTTCTGATGGTTTCTTGCAGTGGCAAGAAAAAGGGGAAAAGCGTGTTTACGCCGACTTCCAGCGGCCGTGCTTATGAAATTCTGGTGGTTATCGACCAGGGCATGTGGGAGCGTCCGGCCGGTCGTGCTCTCTTCAATGTGTTGGATACGGATGTGCCTGGACTTCCCCAGTCGGAACGTTCGTTCAGAATCATGTATACCGATCCTACCAATTATGATGCTACGTTGAAGCTCATCCGCAACATTATTGTGGCCGATGTGCAGAATATCTATACCCAGCCCAAGATGAAATACAGCAAGGATGTGTATTCTTATCCGCAGGCCATCTTGACCATACAGGCTCCTGATGAAGAGTCTTTCGGAGAATATGTGACCCAGCATAAACAAGATATCATTGATTTCTTTACCCGTGCGGAGATGAATCGTCAGATTGCCGTATTGGAAACCGACCATAATGATTTTGTCTATAAGGAAGTCAAGAAGATGTTCGATTGCGAAGTATGGGTGCCGGGTGCACTTTCTTCCCACAAGATTGGTGAAAACTTCTTTTGGGCAGGTACCAACTCGGCTACCGGTGACCAGAATTTTGTCATCTATTCATTTCCCTATCGTGACAAGAATACGTTTACCAAGGAATATTATATGCAGAAGCGCGACTCTGTGATGAAGGTGAATATCCCCGGTGCGCGTGAGGGCATGTATATGGCAACCGATACTTTGCTGACCGATGTGCGTCCCATTACCGTGCAGCATGCCTATGCACTCGAGGCACGTGGCTTGTGGCGTGTTCATGGCGATTTTATGGGAGGTCCGTATGTTTCCCACATGCGTTTGGATGAAAAGAACCAGCGGATTATTGTAGCCGAAGTGTTTGTATATTCTCCCGACAAGTTGAAACGCAATCTGATTCGTCAGATGGAGGCTTCCCTCTATACCTTGCGTTTGCCGGGCGAACAGAAGGATGCGCAGGAAGAGGCTGCAAAAGACGCGAAGAATACAGATGTTGCAACTAAGAAACAAGACAATGGAAAATAAGAAAGTGAGAGTCGGCATTACGCAGGGCGATATCAATGGTGTAGGTTACGAAGTCATTCTGAAAACTTTTGCAGAGCCTGCTATGCTGGAGTTGTGTACTCCTGTTATTTATGGCTCGCCCAAGGTGGCGGCTTACCATCGCAAGTCACTCGATTTGCCGACGAGCTTCAGTATTATAGAATCGGCCAGAGAGGCTGCTCACGACCGCTTGAGCATCGTAAACTGTATGGACGACGAGGTGAAGGTCGAATTCTCCAAGCCCGATGCCGAAGCCGGACATGCGGCTCTTGTCGCCTTGGAAAAGGCTTTCGATGAATATCGGGAGGGGCTGATAGACGTCATTGTGACAGCTCCTATCAACAAGCATACCATTCAGTCGGAAGAATTCAAGTTCCCGGGGCATACAGAATATATCGAACAGCAGCTGGGCGAGGGAAAGAAAGCGTTGATGATTCTGATGAAAAATGATTTGCGGGTAGCGCTTGTAACCGGCCATATTCCTGTGAGCCAGATTGCGTCTACGTTGACCAAAGATCTGATCAAGGAGAAAATACGTATTTTCCACCGCTCTCTGAAGCAGGATTTCGGTATCGGGGCACCTCGGATAGCTGTTCTTTCTCTCAATCCTCACGCAGGTGACAACGGCTTGCTGGGTACGGAAGAAGAAGAAATCATCATTCCTGCCATGAAGGAAATGACGGAAGAAGGAGTGCTGTGTTTCGGTCCTTTCCCAGCAGACGGATTTATGGGCTCGGGCAGCTTCACTCGTTTTGACGGAGTGTTGGCAATGTATCACGACCAGGGCTTGGCACCGTTCAAGGCTCTGGCTATGGACGAAGGGGTGAATTTCACTGCCGGTTTGCCGGTGGTTCGTACGTCGCCAGCTCATGGTACTGCCTATGATATTGCGGGCAAAGGAATTGCTTCGGAAGATTCTTTCCGGCAGGCGGTTTATGTGGCCATCGATGTTTTCCGCAACCGTCAAAGTGAAAAACAGGCCAATGCCAATCCGCTTCGGAAACAATATTATGACAAGAAGGACGACAGTGACAAACTGAAGTTGGATAGTGTAGAAGAGGAACTGTAAAATGATGACAAAGGCGGAA
The DNA here is from genome assembly GCA_958402075.1 of Mediterranea massiliensis. GTDB lineage: Bacteria > Bacteroidota > Bacteroidia > Bacteroidales > Bacteroidaceae > Bacteroides > Bacteroides massiliensis_D. Next base: position 28,634 of record CATXSD010000016.1, read on the forward strand.
ATACAACAGGTCAAATTGCGTTTTGGCATTATCGGCAATAATGAAGCATTGTTGCGTGGAATCGATGTAGCCATGCAGGTGGCTCCTACCGACTTGTCCGTACTGATAACGGGTGAAAGCGGTGTGGGAAAGGAAAGTTTTCCGCAAATCATACACCAGTATAGCCGCCGCAAGCATGGGCAATATATAGCAGTGAACTGCGGTGCCATTCCCGAAGGAACCATCGACTCCGAGCTGTTCGGTCACGAAAAAGGCGCTTTTACGGGAGCCATCAGCGACCGTAAGGGGTACTTTGGTGAGGCAAACGGAGGAACCATCTTTCTGGATGAAGTGGGCGAGTTGCCTTTGCCGACACAGGCCCGTTTGCTTCGTGTGCTGGAAAGCGGGGAATTTATCAAGGTGGGTTCGTCGAAGGTAGAAAAGACCGATGTCCGCATTGTGGCTGCGACCAATGTCAATCTGACGCAGGCCATTGCCGACGGACGTTTTCGTGAAGACCTGTATTACCGACTGAACACGGTGCCTATTCAGGTTCCCCCTTTGCGTGAACGGGGTGAGGATGTGGTGCTGCTGTTTCGTAAGTTTGCCTCGGACTTTGCCGAGAAATATCACATGCCGGCTCTTCAGCTCACCGACGATGCCCGTCAGGTCCTGATGGCATATTCGTGGCCGGGTAATGTGCGCCAGCTGAAAAATATAACGGAGCAGATATCCATTATAGAGCCTAACCGGGAAATTACTTCGGCAATTCTGAAGGGCTATCTGCCGGCCAACAACGTCCAGCGCTTGCCGGCCCTGCTGGGTGTCAAAGAGAACAAGGGGTTTGGCAGTGAGCGGGAAATTCTGTATCAGGTGTTGTTCGATATGCGTCAGGATGTGACCGAATTGAAGAAACTGGTTCACGAGATCATGTCCGAACGTGCTTCGGGCGGTCATGGAACCGCTTCTCCGATACCCGACTCCACGTATTATGCTCCGACGACTCCATTGGTGCCTCCTGTGACTGTTGAGTCCAATGTGCCGACCATCATTCGTCCGGCAGTCCAGCCTGTAAAGCCTGTTACTGCTCCTGCCGATGATGACATTCAGGATACGGAAGAGTATGTGGAAGAATCACTGGCATTGGATGATGTAGAAAAGGAGATGATTCGGAAGGCGTTGGAAAAGAACCATGGAAAACGGAAAAGTGCCGCACAGGACTTGAATATCTCAGAGCGTACGCTATACAGAAAGATTAAGGAATATGGATTGGATTAAGAAGTTAGGAATCGCATTTGCCTGTGTTGCACTGGCGGTTATCGTATATTCGTGCCGTATGTCATTTGGGTTGGCTCCCATCAGTTCGATTGACTATTCGAAGGTTAAGACCATATCCATTGCCGATTTTCAGAATCGGGCGGAATATGTTTATGCGCCTTTGGCCATTGAGTTCAATACGAAACTGAGGGATATGTTCATTCAGCAGACACGTTTGCAGGTGATTGATTCGGGTGGCGATCTGGATATCGACGGTGAAATTACAGGCTATAACCAATACAATGAGTCTGTCGATGCCAGTGGCTTTGCTTCCAAGGTGAAGGTGACGCTGACGGTCAACGTGCGCTATACCAACAATACCAATCATGAGGAGGACTTTGAGCAGCAGTTCTCGGCTTTCCAGACTTACGATTCCAATCAGTTGCTGACCGACGTACAGGACCAGTTGATCACGTTGATGGTAAAGGATATTACGGAACAGATTTTCAACGCTACGGTAGCCAACTGGTAAGATATGACATCCCTCCAACTTCAACAATGGATTCTGCATCCCGAGTCGTTGAATCGGGAGTCTTTGTACGAGCTCCGTACATTGGTAGCCCGTTATCCTTATTTCCAGTCGTTGCGTCTGCTCTATCTGAAAAATCTCTTTTTGTTGCACGACATCAATTTCGGAGCGGAATTGCGAAAGGCGGTGCTGTATGTGGCCGACCGTCGTTCGTTGTTCTATCTGATAGAAGGAGACCGCTACACATTGCATCGGGAGGAGGAACAGCCGGCTGTCCTTTCGGAAGGAAGTGGAGAACCGGGCGTTGACCGTACGCTGTTCCTGATTGATGCCTTCTTGTCTTCTATGCCCGAAGACCATTCGCAAAGTACCGGTTTGGATTATACGATGGACTATACGGCCTACTTGTTGAAGGAAGAAAACTCGGGTGAGTTGGATGAGAATGTCCCCCAGTTGCGCGGGCAGGAGTTGATTGATGGCTTTCTGGACAGGGTGGAAAACGCTGGTAAGGTGACCGTTCAGGAAGAGATGGCGGCGCCGGAAGTCCAAGAGCACGAGGCGATGCCGTCAGAGTTTGGTGAAGAAAGAGGGAAGACGCTTGCGGTAGAAGAACCGGCATCGGATGTTGAGAAAAAGGAAACTGCATCGGCCCAGGAGGAAGAGGCGGCCGAGAATCTTCCGTCGTCGTCCGAAGAGTGGGACGACAGCTGTTTGACCGAAACTTTGGCCAAAATTTACATAAAACAGCACCGATATGAGAAGGCCCTTGAAATTATTAAAAAGTTAAGCTTGAATTATCCAAAAAAAAATGCTTACTTTGCAGACCAAATCCGATTTTTGGAGAAATTGATTATTAACGCTAAATCAAAATAATTAGAAAATGTATTTATTATTAGTTATCTTAATGTTGCTGGCATCTGTGCTGATGTGCTTCATTGTCTTGATTCAGAATTCCAAAGGAGGCGGTCTGGCTTCCGGATTTTCTTCATCCAATCAAATTATGGGTGTGCGCAAAACTACTGACTTCCTGGAGAAGGCCACATGGACTTTGGCTGCTGCCATGGTCGTATTCAGTATAGCTACTGCTTATGTGTTGCCTACCGTTTCTTCGAAGAGCGGTGACGTCATCATGGAGCAGGCACAGCAGCAGGAAGCTACCAACCCCTATAACATGCCTACAGGTACAGCTGCTCCGCAGACCGAAGCACCTGCAGCAAATGCTCCTGCAGACTCTGTAAACTGATATTGCACTGATTTTATAAATTTCTGAAAGGACGGGATTGCTGCATACCATCGTATGGCAATCCCGTTTTTCGTTTATTCCTTCATTAACTGTTGATACAATGACTTCTACAACTCCAATTCATCAGACTTTGCGCGATTCGGCGGCTATTCGCTGGATGGTATTGATGTTTCTGGCTTTTGCCATGTTCTGTTCATACATCTTTATGGACATCCTTTCTCCCATCAAGGACTTGATGCAATCTACACGCGGATGGGATTCGACTGCCTTCGGCACCATGCAGGGTTCCGAGACCTTCTTGAATGTATTTGTCTTTTTCCTCATCTTTGCCGGTATCATTCTGGACAAGATGGGTGTACGGTTCACGGCTGTCCTTTCGGGTGCGGTGATGCTGGTGGGTGCTACCATCAACTGGTATGCCGTTACGGAGGCTTTTCAGGGAAGCAGTCTGGAGACCTGGTTTAACAACAACCTGAACTACATCCCGGGTTTTGATGAATTGGGCATTTCGCCTTTCTATGAGGGGATGCCGGCATCAGCCAAGTTTGCGGCAGTGGGCTTTATGATCTTCGGCTGTGGAGTCGAAATGGCGGGCATTACCGTGTCGCGCGGTATCGTCAAGTGGTTCAAAGGCCGTGAAATGGCATTGGCCATGGGGTCTGAGATGGCACTTGCCCGTCTGGGAGTGGCTACCTGCATGATTTTCTCGCCTGTTTTTGCCAAGCTGGGCGGAGTGATTGACGTTTCCCGTTCGGTCGCTTTCGGCGTGGTACTGCTGATGATAGCTCTGATCATGTTTATCGTCTATTTCTTTATGGACAAGAAGCTGGATGCGCAGACAGGTGAGGCCGAAGAGAAGGACGATCCCTTTAAAATCAGCGACTTGGGAAGCATCCTTTCGAGCGGTGGTTTCTGGCTGGTGGCCCTGCTGTGCGTGCTGTACTATTCGGCCATCTTCCCCTTCCAGAAGTATGCGGTCAATATGTTGCAGTGCAACCTGGTGTTTACGGAGGTGCCCTCGGATTCTTTCTGGGCTACCAATACGGTGACCATTATCCAGTACATCATCATGCTGGTAGTGGCGGTTGCCGCTTTTGCCAGCAACTTCTCGAAACGTGCGGCCATGAAGTACGGCTTGTTGGTGGTGGCCGGTGTGGCGCTGGTCGTATTCTGTTACATGGGCTATATGCGTCAGAGTGCAGAAACGGTGTTCGCCGTATTCCCGCTGCTGGCCGTAGGCATTACTCCGATTTTGGGTAATTATGTGGACCACAAGGGTAAGGCAGCCAGTATGCTGGTCATTGGTTCGTTGCTGCTGATTTTCTGTCACTTGACGTTTGCGTTCGTGTTGCCTGGACTGAAAGAGAATGCGGTGGGAGGCATCATCGTGGCTTACCTCACGATTCTGGTTCTGGGAGCCAGCTTTTCCCTGGTACCGGCTTCGCTTTGGCCGAGCGTACCCAAGCTGGTGGATGCCAAGATTATTGGTAGTGCCTATGCGCTGATTTTCTGGATTCAGAACATCGGCCTCTGGCTGTTCCCGCTCCTCATCGGTAAGGTACTCGATAAGACCAACCCTCAGTTGGTGGCCGACTTGCAGAACGGTGTGATTACCCCCGAGGAAGCCGCTGTGTCCTACGACTATACGGCACCGCTGGTTATGCTGGCCTGCCTGGGTGTGGCTGCTTTGATTCTGGGCTTTGTGCTGAAAGTGGTAGACCGCAAGAAGGGACTGGGCTTGGAAGAACCCAATATCAAGGACTGATGCCGACAGCGGATGAAAAGGCAATTTAACTTACTGGATACCGTGCCTGTGTGCGCGGAGATTGTCCGGACGGAATGGGAGGATGAGTGCGCAGTGCTCATCCTCCCTCGTTTCCGGAAGGCCTGGATGCAGTGTTGGCTGGTGCCCAAGGCCTTGTCGCGTGAAGTGCGCATCCCGTTGGAGGAACATGGCTCTGCGGTGTGGCGGCTGGTGGACGGCCGTCGTACGGTTGGCGAAATCATCGGCCTGCTGGAGCAGCACTTCGGGGCGGATAAAAACTATGCATCCCGCGTAGCGGCCTATATTGTGCAGCTACAACGGGATGGATTCATTCGCCTGTTGGCCCGTAAAGAGGGAGAGGACGTTTAGTTCTCTGCTCTGTCCACTTTCAGCAGTCCGCCGGTCGTGGTGTCAAACAGGACCGTGGTGGTCGATTTCTTGTTGAACAGCACCGGTGCCAGCGATTCCTGCGTGCCGAACTGGGTGACCGGCAGTTCGTTGTTGTATATTTCCTTTCCTCGGTAGATCAGTTTGATGCCTGCCTGTCCGGGTACATTGTAGATGATGCCGTCCAATTTCTTCTTTTCCTCGGTGGAGGCAGGTATCAGTTTTTTGTTCTGGATGCTGATGTAGACCGGATCGCCGGACAAGTCGTCTTTATCGACCATTCCCTGTTTGCTGGAGAAGCGCAGGGCCACCGCATTTTCTTTTTCTTCAGGCTCCATGCGGACGGTGAATATTTGTGTATCCTTCTTCTCTTTGCCTGTAAACATCTGCATCAGCGCCTTTTCCTGGAGGTTCATGTTGTCGAGCATGATTTTCAGTTGATTGCCGTCGGTGGGCATGTTGTCGGCTTCACCGCGTATCAGGGCATTCTTGCTTTCACGGATGCTGTATATCTCCTTGGCTACCAGTTCGGCCATCTTGGCGTTGGAGCTGCTCATCAGGATTTCTTCGGTGAGGAAACTGCGCGGGTCCAGATCCTTTTCGGGTTTCCCGGCTTGGGGAGTTTCCTTTTTGTCCCCTCCGCTGAAAGGCAGGTTGATGGAGCGGACAATGCCGTCTTCGGTCAGCTCCATGAGCGGGGCCACCGTTTTGTCTTTCATCTTGACGAAGTAGATGTGTTCCTTGTCCGGTACCCCTATTAAGTCTGTCTCTATCCGGTCGAGTGTCCAGTAGACGGCCGGCTCGTCCGATACACCCGAAAGACGCAGGTAGCGGTCGGCATAGCGGCAGAATTCGCCGGGGGTATAGGTGTGCTTGGTGGCATGTACCTTGATTTCAATCTGGGTCTTGGGGAGCATATAGGTCACTCCATAGTCCTTGCCCTGTGTCACGCCGACGGTCACTTCCGTCTGTGCCGAGGCCAGGAGGCTCAGGGTAAGTGCGGACGACAATAAGAATATGTTTTTCTTCATGCTTCTGATAGGTTTTGGTTCGTAACTTCTTTAATTAAGCAAAGATAAGGAAGTTATCGGTGCAGGAAGCGGTTTTTTACATAATTAACAAAAGAGGCGGGCACGGACGGTGCAGGCTTGTGCGGCGGGATGACCCGTTGCAGCCTGTATCGTCCGTGCCCGTCGAATTATTTGCCTGTACTTTGCGGCAACTTCAGTCCGATTTCGGCGATGCCTACGCGGTCGTCGTTGAGCAGGATGCGCAGGTCACTGGCCGTCGTGCCGCGGAAGGTGTAGGTGTGCGGCTTGCCATACTCGCTGACGGTGCCCGAGTAGACGGTCAGGAACTGGCCTCCGCCACCCGAGAGCTGAATCTCGAAGTTGGCGGGCAGCTGGTTGTCGCGGCTGAAGGTCAGGGTCACTTCGTCTACCTTCGGATTGCCTTTCAGGGCGACGGTCAGGTAGTCGCCCTTGTTGCCCTGCCAGCAGGTTTCGGGCTTTCCGTCGAGCACGTTCAGTACGCTTTCGGGGTTGGTGCTGGCTGTGACGGGGCTTTCTTCCTTCTGAGCTTCCAGGCGGGCGTTGCGTGTGGCATAGTCTTCCACACGGAGCACGGCGGTCTGGCGGATATCCTCGGACGAGGCGGCGGCCATGACGACAAATTCACCCGGCTCTACCACCCATTTCATGTCGGCGTTGAGCAGTTCCAGCTGCTTGCGGTCGAGGTGGAAAGTGACTTGCTTCGTTTCGCCCGGTGCAAGGTGGACGCGTTCGAAGCCGGCGAGGTTCTTCTCGTAGGTGGTAACGCTGCTCATCACGTCGCGTGTGTAGAGCTGCACCACCTCGTCGCCTTCACGGCTGCCGGTATTGGTCACGTTCAGGGTGACGGTGGCCGTCTGGTTCGGAGTGATGACGGCTGGGCTGACCGTGAGGTCGGAGTACTCGAAGGTGGTATAGCTGAGGCCGTAGCCGAAGGGGTAGAGGGCGCCGTTGACGCGCGACATGTTGCCTTGGGGGCCTGGATTCTTGCCGCCGTCCACTTGCGACGAAGGCTTGCAGGGGAAGTTGAACGGTATTTGTCCCACGCTCTTGGGGAAGGTGACGGTGAGCTTGCCGCCGGGGTTGTAGTCGCCGAAGAGCACGTCGGCCACGGCCGTACCGCCCTTGGAGCCGGGATACCAGGCCTCGATGATGGCAGGCACGAACTTGTCGGCCCAGTTGATGGAGAGCGGACGGCCGTTGATGAGCACCAGCACGACGGGTTTGCCTGTGGCCTGTACGGCCTGGAGCAGTTTCAGCTGGCGGCCGGGCAGGTCGAGGCTGCTGCGCGACTTGTTCTCGCCGCAGGTGCGCTGGCCGCCTCCCAGCACCACGACGGCCACGTCGGCACGGCGGGCGTTGGCCACGGCACGGTCTATCTCGGCCTGTTCGTCGTCGGTCAGCGGATATTCTATCAGTTCGCTTTCGGGCCAGTGGGCGTCCACCAGGTCGCAGCCCTTGGTGTAGAGCACTTCGGCCTTGCCTTCCACTTTGGCCTGGATGCCTTCGAGCACCGTCGTCACGTCGACGGCCAGCGGGCCGTAGTGGGTCAGTGCATAACCTTCTTCGTCGGCATTGGGGCCGCAGACGGCGATGGTCTTGACGCGGTCGATGTCGAGGGGCAAGGTCTGTTGGTCGTTCTTCAGCAGGACGATGCTTTCGCGCGAGGCCTGCAGGGCCACGTCTTCGTTGGCGGGGTTCTCTACCTCGGCGTCAGCGCCGGCCAGGTCGGTCTGGTAGGGAGTGTCAAAGAGGCCGACGAGAAACTTCACGCGCAGGATGTCGCGCACGCGGTCGTTTATCACGTCTTCGCTCAGGCCGCCCTCCTTCACCAGCTCGCGGAGCGGCTCCACGAACGATTCGGGCGAGCGGAAGGTGCAACGCACATTCAGTCCGGCCTCCACGCTCTGGCGCACGGCGTCCTTCATGTCCTTGGCCGTGCCGTGCTTGGTGTAGAGGTATTCTACGGCATCGCTGTCCGACACGACGTAGCCCTTGAAGCCCATCTCGCCGCGCAGGCGGGTGGTGAGCCAGTAGAAGCTGCCCTGGATGGGGATGCCGTCGTAGTCGTTGTACGAGCTCATCACACCCAGCAGGCCGGCTTCCTGAATGACGCGCCGGAACGGATAGACGTGTATCATCTCCACTTCGCGCGGCGACATCTGCGGGTCGACGCGCGCCATGCCTTCACGGGCACCCTTGTTGTTGCTGTATGCTACGAAATGTTTGCCCGTTGCAGCTATTTGGTGGTCCTTCTGCATGCCTTTCACCATCTCGATGCCCAGTTCGGCCACGAGGTAGGGCGACTCGCCGTACACCTCTTCATAGCGTCCCCAGCGCTGGTCGCGGCCCACGTCGAGGATGGGGGCATAGACGTTGGTGTAGCCCAGCATGCGGGCTTCGCGTCCCGTTATCTCGCCGATGCGGCGCACCAGGCTCCGGTTCCAGGTGTGCCCGATGCCCAGCTGGGTGGGGAAGTTGGTGGCGCGGTAGCTCTCCACGCCGCGGATGCCTTCGTTGGTGAAGTCCACGGGGATGCCCAGGCGCGTCTCTTCGACGAAGAAGCGTTGCACTTCGTTCAGGGCCCAGGCGTGGCGCGAGGCCGGCCACACGTTTTCGTTGTCCGACGGCGGCAGGCCCCACTGGCGGAAGCCGTTCAGGTGCTCGTCGATGGCGCCGATGCCGTCCTTCCACAACGCCTGCTTCCATTCGGGGGTGGGCAGGTCGTCCTTCAGCACACGCTGGTAGCCGTAGAGGGTTACCATCTGGCAGGTCTTTTCGTCGAGCGTCATCTGTCCCAGTAGGTCTTCGATACGTGCGTCGATGGGAGCGTTGGGGTCTTCGTAGACGTCCTTCACGCCGTTCTTGTTGAAGTCAATCCAGTCTTTGTGGTACATGTCCGTGCGGACGGGTTTGTACGTTTTCGGTGTTTTCCGGTCGGTCGTGGCGCCGAAGGTGGACAGGCACCCGCAGGCCAGCAGGAGGGTTGCGGTCAGTTTCTTCATGAATAATCAGATTTTGTTTTTTGCAAAAATACGCAGATTTCCTTGAACGGGAAGGTAATTTCGTCCGTTTCGTTGGCCAATATTTTCCAAAACGTACGGTTTTGTCCGTTTTCCGTCTGTCTGGCGGTCGTCTTGGAGACGTTCGGAGCCTTGTCGGCGGTTTTTGACACCCTGTCCGCTGTCGGGGCAGATGGCTGACAGAATGGATGGAAAAGCCGCTTGCGGCTGACAACTGCTTTTCTTGAAAACATGAAAACGGAGGACGGAAAGTGGAGAATATACGCTGATAGATGCATAATACGGGGCAGATTGGACATAAAAATGCAGGTTTTCGTGCGGCGGGTTGTAGGTTTTCTGTCGTCAGATGGTATGTTTTGAGTCGGGAAAACGTATGCTTTCTGTCGGAAAAAGCAATGTTTTCTGCCGGGCGAGGCCTTCCCGCTGCTCAGTTGTGCCGTTTTTTACCCCTCATCGTGTCTTTTTCCCTCCTTTTTCTTTCTGGTTTGTTTGTAAATATTCCGCTATCCCGCTGATGGTGAACGGATAAGCTGCTTTCGTCTTCGCCGTTTCCGTCCGCTTCCGCCTGCGGTCCGAAAGAAGCGATTCTCCGGCAGTTGGAAAATCAAAGTGTCAGCGGCTGACACTTTGTTTGAGGGCAAGTGAGCTTAGATAGGTGCGGACGCAAAAATTTCGGGCCGGAAGGCGTGCAATTGAAAATAAGTTCGTATCTTTGCAGCCACGATTTCCATGAACCGTGCATCAAGATTCCGGGGTTGACTGGATTTGACAGCGGGCAGAAATGGTAGGTAAGCATGCAGTGGGTCGGTAATTTCCACTT
>CATXSD010000017.1 GCA_958402075.1 Mediterranea massiliensis
GGTTCTTGGGATCCCACTGGTGGAACTCGTTGCGGAAAGAGAAGATACGTTCCTTCGCACGAGACTTCTCCTCATCGCGACGGGCCCCACCAAAGGCTGCGTCAAACTTGTATTTGTCGAGTGCATGCAGCAGTGCCTGCGTCTTCATCAGATCGGTGTGCACCTTACTGCCATGCGTAAAGGGGCCTACCCCCGCCTTAAAGGCTTCCATATTGCTTTCCACAATCAGGTTCCAGCCATATTTCTTGGCATATTCGTCGCGGAACTGAATCATTTCCTTGAACTTCCACTTGGAGTCGATGTGCATCAGCGGGAAGGGAACCTTGCCCGGATAGAAGGCCTTCTCGGCCAGACGCACCATCACAGACGAATCCTTGCCGATGCTGTAGAGCATCACCGGATTCTCGAACTCAGCCGCCACCTCACGGATGATGTGGATAGACTCGGCTTCGAGTTCCTTCAAATGACTAAGCTTATACTCTTCTTTCATTTTTTCTCTTTCTATCTTATTTTTTCTGAATTCTGGGTAATATGAGTTCCAACAACCTGTGAACGGATTCTTCCAGCGAAAGCACCGAGGTGTCGAGCGTCAGGGACGGGTGTTCAGGCGCTTCGAAAGGTGCCGAGATACCCGTAAAGTTCTTGATTTCCCCCCGACGCGCCTTGGCATAGAGTCCCTTTACGTCCCGTCGTTCACATTCCTCAATAGGAGTGCTGACGTAAACCTCCACAAAATCATCCTTACCGATGATATCGGCCGCCATCTCGCGGATGTCGTTACTGGGGCTGATAAAGGCGGCAATGGTCACGATGCCCGTATCGACAAAAAGTTTGGCCACTTCGGCAATGCGACGGATGTTCTCCACCCGGTCGGCCTCCGAGAAGCCCAGGTTGTTGTTGATGCCGCTACGGATATTGTCACCGTCCAGAATGCGGCACAGGATACCCCGTTGATGCAGCTCACGCTCCAGCGCAATGGCAACGGTACTTTTGCCCGATCCGCTCAGCCCTGTAAACCACACCATGACGCTGTGTTGTCCCAGCAAGTTTTCCTTGTCGGCCCGCGTCATCATTCGGTCGAATATCGGATATATGTTGTTATTTCCCATATTGCTTATTCTTATATATTATTATACATTTAAAAAGGCCAGATTACTGGTATCAGAAAGACGGATATCAGAAAGGTAATGATGTTCAGCGGCAATCCGATGCGCACAAAGTCCGTAAACTTATAGTTGCCGATACCTTGCACAATCAGGTTCGTCTGATAGCCGATGGGCGTGGAAAAACTGGCCGAGGCCGCCATGCAGATCACCACAAAAAACGGTACAGGACTCACCCCCAGCTGTGTCGAGATAGACAGTGCCAGCGGGAAAGCCAACGCCGCCGCCGCATTGTTGGTTATCAACTCCGTAAACAGGTTAGTGATGATAAACACAGCCGCCAGCAGCACGTGAGGCCCATAATGGTCGCTCAGGCCGATGATATACCTGGCCACCAGGTCGGCCACACCCGAATTGACCATCGCCTTGCTGATGGCAAAGGCACAGGCAATCGTAATCAGCACGTCCCAAGAGATGTATTTGGTGTATTTGCGCGGCGGAAATATCTTCGTCCACGCCATAATGATGGTCGTAATCGATACAAAGAAGAACATGTCCAGTTGCATATCGGGCACGGCCTCCTTCACGAAAGGCAGCTCCCCGACCGTGGCCCCCACAATCATCAGCACCAGTAAGGCCAGCGCCAGCCAGCGTTTGCCTCGTCCGGGAACCGGCTCGTTGTCCTTGCCGTTGGCAATCATGACGAAGACCGAAGACTCACCCCACGTCTGAATGAACGAATCATCGGCCATCACCACCAACGTATCTCCCTCGCGCAGGTATCTGTTTTCCAAGTTCTCCGTGATACTTTGTCCTCCACGCTTGATTTCCTTCACCTCCGCACCATAATGACGTTTGAAGTTGAAATCTTTCAACCGTTTGTTGATACCTGGGAAACGCGGGCCCAGAACCGCTTCTACCCGATGCAGGTTTCCTTTTTGCTCTTCCAGCTCCTCTTCCACCTCGGCCGAATCTTTGCGGACGTCAGGTAAAAGTTTCGATGAGAAAGCAAACAGATAAAGAATGCCCGCAACGGCAATAAAGATGCCCACCTTACCCAGTTCGAACATCGTAAACCCCTCGTAACCGGCTTCCAGAATCATACCGTGCACCACCAGATTAGTCGACGTACCGATCAGCGTGCAGATACCCCCCAGAATCGTAACATACGACAAAGGAATCAGGAACTTCGTGGCAGGCAACTTCACCGAGTCGGCCCACCGCTTGATGATAGGAGCAAAGATGACCACTACCGGCGTATTGTTCAGAAAGGCAGAGATAAAGGAGATGGTAGGCAGCATGCGGAGTTGGGCCTTGAAAACCGTCGTTTTCTTCTGAGGCAATAATTTCTTAATCAACTGTCCCAACGCCCCCGATTGCCGAATGCCCTCGCTCACCAGATAAAGCATAGCCACCGTAATCATACCCTTGTTGCTGAAGCCTTCGAGCATCTCCTTGGGAGTCAGAATGCCGGCACAGAGGAACAGGACCACCACCGACAGCAACACCATGCCCGGACGCATCTTGTCCAGCACCAGTGCTGTAACCATGCCTGCCAGCCCTAACAGTACGAATACGATTTCAAACGTCATCACTCTATCGTTTTATCATTCACAACCGCTTCGGCTCAACGATGAACCACGGATTCAGCAAATCTTCCTTATTATATACCAGCGGAGTGTCGGAACCTGCCCGATACACCTCCCGCCCGGCAGCACGCGCAATGGCATGTCCGGCCGCCGTGTCCCACTCCATCGTCGGAGCAAAACGGGGATACACGTCCGCCGTACCTTCGGCCACCAGACAAATCTTAATGGAACTACCACTCGATATCAGCTCGACGGCCCGATGCGAAGCCCGGGCCTCCTCGATATACTTTTCGGTCTCGGGAGTCGAGTGCGAACGCGAAGCCACAATCACAAACTGGCCGTGTTCCGTCTCCACCGGCAACCGAACAGCTCGCGCCATCAGTTCCTCCAGCGAAGCACCGTCACGCGAAGTTACATTCGCCAACTTATATGCGCCGATTCCTTCCACACCGAAATATAATATTTTCTTAACTGGCAAAAAAATAATCCCTAATTGAGGAATAGAATTTCGCACTAAGGCAATGTTGACGGTAAACTCTCCATTTCGCTTGATAAATTCCTTGGTGCCGTCCAGCGGATCCACTATCCACAAGTCGGCCCACGTCTTGCGCTCGGCAAACGGGATAGATTTCCCCTCCTCGCTCAGCAACGGGAAAGGCGTATCGGCCAACAGGCGGCTGATGGTTTCGTGCGCCGCCCCGTCGGCAATGGTCAAGGGAGAATTGTCCGCCTTCCTTTCTATCTGAAAGTCAGATGCAGGATCGTTGTAAATAGACAAAATGCTTTCTCCTGCCGCCAAAGCAGCATCAATGGCTTTTAATATATATTGTTGCTCCATACCATTCTCAAAATAAGGCGTAAAATTAGAAACGTCTCCCTTGGAAAAAGTTTTCTTCCTCCATTTTATAACTTATTTTAAGGGTTATTCACCTATCAGAAAGTACTAAAAAAGGCAGCAAGCATGAAGCCGCCACCTTTTTTACTAATGATGCCACCGTTCTTCTTTCTCAATTGAGGCGATACAGCAACCAGGCACCCTGAAAATCCTTCCGATTGGGATATTTGGCCTTGAAAGCATCACGAGCATCTGCAGCCGAAGCTCTGTCATGATAAGTGGCCACAATCACACGATACATAGCGATATCAGCATTAAACGCCACTGTTGCATTATAGCCTTCTTTATCCAGAAAATCTTTCAGGCTTTCAGCATTGGCCTTTACAGAAAAACTACCAGCCACGACATTGAAATCTTTCAGCTCGGAACCAGACACGACGGAAACTTTTTCCTGACGTACACCAGTACTTTCTACCACCTTAGGAGCCTCTACCGGAGCACTAACTACTGGAGCAGCCTCTTCGACCGGAGCAGTTTCCTGCGGCGTCGTTTCAGCCAATTCCTGCTTCTTTGCATTTTCATACGCTTTTTTGTACGCACTTTCGCTTGACTTACAAGAAGAGAATGCCAGTGCTACACAAACACTCACTCCCAATACTGCCATTTTTTTCATTTTCATTATCATTTTAAAAGTTTATTGTATGCAAATCAATAATTACGGAAAACATATATCGTATCATGATAGTTCAACCGGATTTTCTTCGATGTCAGTTCTTCCACCTTGAAAGTACGTGAATCGTTTTCCCATCCGAACCATTTCTGATAAGTTGCATCTCCTACAGACGGTTGCCAAAGATTAATGGTAATCTCATCGTTCCCTTCCTCATAATAACCATACATGGAACGATAATTACCATCCGTTCCCATATAATAAGTAAGGAATGAACCCTTCTGAAATCCATAAAACACACTGTCAACCTTCGCTATCGAGCCATCTGGATACTGATACTCACGCAACTGCCACTTCCCTACCCATGGAGAATCTCCCCCATTCATACAAGAGACGCAACAGAGCATCCATATTGCTACAGACACTACTTTCATGCCAGTTTTCAGTTTTTTCATATTCATCCTTATATTTGAATGACAAAAGTACAGCGAAGCAGTTATCTGACACGCTCTTCAGCCGTTAAATATATTTAAAACAAACAACATATATCTGAACAAGCCAACATTTTCCGACAAAACATAGTGAAGAAATAAAAGGATATTTGTAGATTTGCAGATAAACCATTAAAAAATAAATATTATGAAAGGATTAAATGTTTTAGCCGCTTTTTTAGGCGGAGCTGCCGTAGGCGCGACTCTGGGCATATTGTTCGCACCTGAAAAGGGAGAAGACACCCGTGCCAAAATCGCAGATATCCTGCGCAAGAAAGGCATCCGTCTGAACCGCAACGAGATGGAAAATCTGGTAGACGAAATTGCAGCAGAGATTAAAAATGAAGATGCTGAATGAACCGTCAGTCAGGAATTAAAGCAGAACCACCATGTTTTCCAACGACCAAAATATAGAAACACTTCAGCAACTGTTTGTTGAAGTCAAAAAATATCTGTCCCTTCAGAAAAAATACACCCAACTGGAGATTGCAGAAAAATTGACCGTGTTGCTCTCTACCCTAATTTTGGTATTGATAGTCATTATTTTGAGCATGGTGGCTCTGTTTTATATGTCCTTTACATTTGCCTATTGGCTGGCTCCTGTTTTCGGAAGTATCATGGCAAGCTTTGCACTGATAACCACCGTCATCATCCTGCTGATTATTGCAGTTATCACTTTCCGCAAGAAACTTATTGTCAATCCGATGGCCAAATTCATTGCCAGCCTATTCATTCAGGAACCGTCAAAAGAAGAAAAGCATGAATCCTAAAAGCAACCTCCCCAGCACATTGGACGAAATCCGTGTTTTGAAGGAAAAAGCATTGGAGGACGTACGGCAACAACGGAAGACCCTGAATGCCACTACACGCAAATTGTTTGCACCGCTTGCTCCTGCCGCCAGTAAAAGTAGCGCTATAACGAGAGCTTTCCATACAGGAATGGCCGCCTTTGACGGTCTCATGCTCGGCATACGGCTTATCAGGAAGTTCCGAAAAGCATTCAGAAAATAAATTTTCTACATTAGTACATTAGGCGAAACAAAAAGGCACCGCCCTCCAAAGAAAGAGCAGTGCCTATCTTTATGCAACCTCTATATCAGTCAGACATAAGCTTCCAACAATTTCACTTTTCCATCTGGAATGATATGAACCGACTGAGTCGTAGCAGGGAACAAAACCGTTTCACCCGCACATACAGTAATTTCATTCTGCACATCGTCCACCATACGACAAGCTCCCTCCACACAGACGAATATAACAAAAGAATCGAGCTCCGAATAGTCGCAGGTAATATCCTCCGTCATATCATACAAAGAAACTGAAAAATAGGGAGTAGTCAATATTTCAACCGGTTCATTGGGAACAGCCTCATACTCTGTGCGAAAATCATCTTGCACATCAGCAAAGTTAATGGCATCCAGTGCCTGACTGACGTGCAGTTCACGCAACTTTCCGTCCTTGTCCCTTCTATTATAATCATAAATACGATAAGTGACGTCAGAAGATTGCTGTACCTCGACAATGAATGCACCGGCACCAATTCCATGCACACGACCTGCCGGCACATAGAATACATCCCCCGGCCGGATGGCGCACGTTTGAAGCACTTCGTCAAAAGTACCGTTATGCACCCGCTCCTTATATTCCTTCGGTGTAATCTGACGGGAAAAGCCCGAAATCAGCGTAGCTCCCTCATCCGCAGAAACCACATACCACATTTCATTTTTACCAAAACTGTTATGCCGCTTCTTGGCCAGCTCGTCGCCCGGATGAACCTGAATGGACAATTTCTGCCGAGCATCAATAAACTTAACCAATAGCGGGAATTTATTACCAAAACGGGCATAATTGGCCTCACCGACCAACTCTTCACGATACCTGCGGACCATTTCGGGCAAGGTGAGTCCCTTATCGGCACCATTGGCAACAACCGACTCACTACCCTCTACGGCAGACACCTCCCAACTCTCTCCTACGTTGGGCAAATTTTCACTCAAATGCTTGAAAGGAATAATCTTGTCGCCTCCCCAAAGCGTTTGCTTCAGAACAGGCTCGAATTTCAAAGGATACATTTATTCTATTATTATGATTAAAAAGTTTTTCATATTATTAATCAACAAGAGTCTTACATTCATAAAAGCACCAACGATTCTTTCGCTCCAGGGTATGCGACTCCAGTCAAAGCCATTTTTATGGTGACAAACATACAAAAATTATTTGTGATTACTTGGGAGAACAAAAGAAATTCTGTTTATTTGCAAGAAATTTAATGAATACCATGGATATGACAACGTCTAATATTTACGAAAGCAACCTTTCTGGTCTTGAAAGGAAAAACTTTCAAAAAGAAGTTAACAACAAGCAGACAGACTTGTACTTCCTTCAAAACAAGCAAGGTATGGAAGTGGCCGTTACCAATTACGGATGTGCCATTCTCTCTATTATGGTACCTGACAGGGAAGGCCGATATGCCAATGTCATTTTAGGACATGACAGCATTGACCACGTCATCAACAGTCCGGAACCTTTCCTCAACACAACAATTGGGCGATATGGCAACCGAATTGCCAAAGGGCATTTCACCTTGTATGGCGAAGAGCACCAGCTCTCTATAAACAACGGTCCCAATTCACTGCATGGCGGACCTACCGGCTTTCATACCAGAGTATGGGATGCTGTCCAACCCAATCCGGCAACGATCATCTTCAACTACACCTCAGCCGACGGCGAAGAAGGTTTTCCCGGCAAGCTGGAAGTGGAAATGACCTATCGTCTTGAAGAGGAAATCAATGCATTGGTCATCGAATACCGGGCCAAGACAGACAAAGCCACCGTTGTAAATCTGACCAATCATGGATTCTTCAATCTGGCAGGAATTGCCAACCCAACCCCGACGGTTCTCAACCAGTCCGTGACCATCAATGCAGATTTTTATGTTCCAATTGACAACGTATCCATTCCTACAGGCGAAATATTGAAGGTAGAAGGCACGCCAATGGATTTCCGTACCCCGCACACCATAGGCGAACGCATTGACGAACCATTCCAACAGCTTATCAATGGAGCCGGTTATGACCATTGTTACGTACTTAATAAGACGGAAGCCGGTGAACTGAGTCTGGCGGCCACTTGTACAGATCCGGACAGCGGACGCCAGATGGAAGTCTATACAACTGAGAATGGCGTGCAACTGTATACCGGCAACTGGCTCAACGGATTTGCCGGAGCCCATGACGCAACCTTCCCGGCCAGAAGCGCTGTTTGTTTCGAAGCCCAATGCTTCCCCGACACTCCCAATAAGCCGCATTTCCCTTCGGCCGTTCTCCTGCCGGGTGACGAATATCAGCAAATAACCATCTATAAGTTTGGAATCGAAGACAAATAACAAACTCTTTATAAACGCTTTTAAAACTAAAGAAAAAACCATGACACAACAAAAAAAGAACGGTAATCTCATCGCAATCATTACGATGTTTTTCTTGTTTGCGATGATCTCTTTCGTGACCAATCTGGCGGCCCCGTTTGGTACTATCTGGAAAAATGAATATGCAGGTGCCAACACACTGGGCATGATGGGTAACATGATGAATTTCCTGGCCTATCTGTTTATGGGAATTCCTGCCGGCAACATGCTTGTAAAAATCGGCTATAAAAAAACAGCCCTCATTGCAATGGCAGTGGGCTTTATCGGCCTGTTCATCCAATATCTTTCCAGCTTGTTCGGTGCAGGTATCGGAGTGTTCACCATGGGCGGATACACCATCCAGCTGAACTTCATCATCTACCTGTTGGGAGCATTCATCTGCGGTTTCTGCGTATGTATGCTGAACACTGTAGTAAACCCCATGCTTAACCTCCTTGGTGGTGGTGGCAACAAGGGCAACCAGCTTATCCAAACAGGTGGTGCGCTCAATTCCCTGTCGGGTACTTTAACTCCTCTTTTTGTTGGAGCTTTGATTGGCACTGTGACTGAAAAAACCGCCATGTCCGATGTTACACCGCTGTTGTTCATCGCCATGGCCGTATTTGTAGCAGCCTTTATCATCATTTCGTTCGTATCCATCCCCGAGCCTCACCTCAGAAAAGGAGGCGCAAAGAAGGAAAAGTTCGAATACAGTCCTTGGAGTTTCCGCCACACGGTGCTGGGCGTTATCGGTATCTTCATCTACGTAGGTATCGAGATCGGCATCCCCGGCACACTCAACTTCTACCTGGCCGATGCTTCGAGCAAAGGAGCCGGTATTCTCATCAATGGTGCCGCTATCGGTGGAGCCATTGCGGCCATTTACTGGTTGCTGATGCTTGTCGGACGTTCGGCCAGTAGCGCTATCAGCGGTAAGGTAGCCACCCGCTCCCAGCTGATTGCCGTATCGGCTACGGCTATTGTGCTCATCGTTATCGCCATGTTCTTGCCAAAGAACATAGGTGTCAATGTTCCCAAAATCATCTATGACCCTGTTGCCAAGACCACAGAAATACTTACCAACGCAGGTGTTCCTGCCGAACAGGTATCGGCCTTCATCGCTAATCCCGCCTCGGTTGATCTTACTCCGTATGCCGAAGCGCTGAAGGAAGAAGCAGCCATGGCCCCCGAAGAGATGGTAGGTTCACTGGCTACCCCCAAAGTACCCCTGAGCGCATTCCTGCTGGTATTGTGCGGATTGTGCACATCGGTCATGTGGGGCGGTATCTTCAACCTGGCCGTTGAAGGACTGGGCAAATACACAGCACAGGCATCGGGCATCTTTATGATGATGGTAGTAGGTGGAGGTATTCTGCCGCTCATTCAGAACGCCATAGCCGACGGCGTTGGCTACATGGCAAGCTACTGGCTCATCATTGCCGGCCTGGCCTACCTGCTCTACTACGGCATAGCAGGTTGCAAGAACGTCAACAAAGACATCCCCGTAGAATAAATATGTATAGGTAATTATAATTATTCACCTTAAAAATATTAGTATTATGGATATAGAATACGTAAGAAGCCGTTTCATCAAGCATTTTGATGGAACAACAGGAGCAGTTTACGCTTCTCCGGGTCGCATTAATCTGATTGGCGAACACACCGACTACAACGGCGGTTTTGTATTCCCCGGAGCTATCGACAAAGGCATGATAGCCGAAATCAAGCCTAACGGGACCAGCCTTGTGAAGGCTTACTCCATTGACCTGAAAGATTATGTAGAGTTCGGTCTCAATGAAGAAGATGCTCCCCGTGCCAGCTGGGCAAGATATATCTTCGGCGTTTGCCGCGAGATGATCAAGCGCGGTGTAGATGTAAAAGGCTTCAATACCGCTTTTGCAGGTGACGTTCCATTGGGTGCCGGCATGTCTTCATCCGCAGCTTTGGAAAGTACGTATGCCTATGCGCTGAATGACCTTTTTGGAGACAACAAGATCGACAAGTTTGAGCTTGCCAAAGTTGGCCAGGCCACAGAACATAACTATTGCGGTGTCAACTGCGGCATCATGGACCAGTTTGCCTCTGTATTTGGAAAGAAAGGAAGCCTCATCCGTCTGGACTGCCGTTCCTTGGAATATCAATACTTCCCGTTCGATCCGAAAGGCTATCGCCTCGTGTTGGTTGATTCCGTTGTAAAACATGAACTGGCTTCTTCTGCCTACAACAAGCGCCGCCAAAGCTGCGAAAATGTGGTTGCTGCCATTCAGAAGAATCATCCGCATGTAGAATATCTGCGCGATTGTAACATGGAAATGCTGGATGCAGTCAAAGCTGACATCACAGAAGAAGACTACAAGCGTGCCGAATACGTTATCGAAGAAATCCAACGTGTACTTGACGTCTGCGATGCGTTGGAAAAGAACGATTACGAGACAGTGGGTCAAAAGATGTATGAAACACATCACGGAATGAGCAAACTTTATGAAGTAAGCTGCGAAGAGCTGGACTTCCTGAACGACCTTGCTTTCGATTGCGGTGTCACAGGCTCCCGTGTAATGGGCGGCGGTTTCGGCGGATGTACCATCAATCTGGTAAAAGACGAGCTCTACAGCACCTTTGTCGAGAAAGCCAAAGAAGATTTCAAGAACAAGTTCGGCAGAAGTCCCAAGATTTACGACGTAGTAATCGGAGACGGTGCTCGCCGACTGGAATAAGACTTCTGAAATTTCATCGCACATAAAAGCAATCCCTTCCCCCGATACTGCTTGGAGGAAGGGATTTTTTACATTTGCCCCCTTGATGGTAAAAAAGGCAGGCAAGAACGATGGATATTCACGCATAAAAGCCTATCTTTGTCCGTACGAAAAAAAGCTAATCTTTTAAACCGTTAAAACATGAACGACAACAAGCTAATGAATCGCGCGGCAGACAACATTCGTATCCTTGCCGCCTCCATGGTTGAAAAAGCTAAATCCGGCCATCCCGGTGGTGCAATGGGCGGTGCAGACTTTGTAAATGTACTGTTTTCCGAATTTCTGGTATACGATCCTGAAAATCCGGCATGGGAAGGACGCGACCGTTTCTTCCTTGATCCGGGGCACATGTCACCCATGCTCTATTCACAGCTGGCTCTGACAGGTAAGTTTACGATAGATGAACTGAAAGAGTTCCGCCAATGGGGAAGTCCAACCCCCGGACATCCCGAACGCGACATTATGCGTGGTATTGAAAATACATCCGGTCCTTTGGGACAAGGACATACCTTTGCCGTAGGCGCTGCCATTGCAGCCAAATTCCTGAAAGCTCGCTTTGGGGAAATCATGAGCCAAACCATATATGCCTACATTTCAGACGGTGGCATTCAAGAAGAAATTTCACAAGGTAGTGGCCGCATAGCCGGTACTCTGGGCCTCGACAATCTCATCATGTTCTATGATGCCAACGACATCCAGCTTTCTACCGAGACCAAAGTTGTCACTTCAGAAGATACAGCAAAGAAGTATGAGGCTTGGGGATGGAAGGTCATTCTCATCGATGGCAACAATCCCGATGAAATACGTCGGGCACTCAACGAAGCCAAAGCTGAGACAGAACGCCCCACGCTTATCATCGGTCATACCATCATGGGCAAGGGAGCACGCAAAGCTGACGGCAGCAGCTACGAGGCAAATTGCGCTACCCATGGTGCTCCTCTTGGAGGCGATGCTTACGTCAATACCATCAAGAACTTGGGAGGAGACCCGGAAAATCCATTCGTCATCTTCCCCGAAGTAGCAGAACTGTATGCCAAAAGAGCTGAAGAACTGCGTAAGATTGTAGCCGAGCGATATACACAAAAAGCAGAGTGGGCCCAAGCTCATCCCGAACTGGCTGCCAAACTTGAATATTTCTTCTCCGGTAAGGCTCCACAAGTAGATTGGGAAGCCATTGTACAAAAGCCGGACGCCGCAACTCGTGTCGCATCGGCCACCGTACTCGGAGCACTTGCCACCCAAGTGGAGAATATGGTTGTAGCATCGGCCGACCTTTCCAATTCGGACAAGACGGATGGATTCCTGAAGAAAACCCATGCCTTCCAGAAGGGCGATTTCAGCGGAGCCTTCTTCCAGGCTGGTGTCTCTGAACTGACCATGGCCTGCTGCTGTATCGGCATGGCTCTGCATGGTGGTGTAATTCCGGCCTGTGGAACCTTCTTTGTATTCTCCGATTATATGAAACCGGCTGTCCGTATGGCAGCTTTGATGGAAGTTCCTGTCAAGTTCATCTGGACACACGATGCTTTCCGCGTTGGCGAAGACGGTCCTACTCACGAACCGGTTGAACAAGAAGCCCAGATACGCCTCATGGAAAAGCTGCAAAATCATAAAGGCCATAACTCCATGTTGGTACTCCGTCCTGCCGATGTAGAAGAAACAACCGTAGCATGGCGTCTGGCTATGGAAAATACAACGACCCCTACAGCCCTCATTTTCTCGCGCCAGAATATTACCAACTTGCCGGCAGGCAACGACTATGCACAGGCAGCCCGTGGAGCATATATCGTAGCCGGTTCCGAAGAAAACCCGGATGTGATACTTGTAGCTTCCGGTTCCGAAGTCTCCACTCTCGTGGCCGGTGCCGAATTGCTCCGCAAAGACGGTATCCGGGTACGCATTGTATCGACACCTTCTGAAGGCCTTTTCCGCAGCCAGTCCAAGGAATATCAAGAAAGCATCATTCCTGCAGGCTCCAAAGTGTTTGGCCTCACAGCCGGTCTTCCTGTGACCTTGGAAGGACTGGTAGGCTCAAACGGCAAAGTATGGGGCCTTCCATCCTTCGGTTTCTCTGCTCCTTATAAAGTCCTTGATGAGAAATTAGGATTTACTGCAGAAAACGTATACAGACAGGTGAAGGATATGATTTGATTTATACAACTGGAGAACGGCAAGCGATTTAATGAAGTTATCATGCAGATACCCTGCCACTTGCCGTTCGCCATTGCCACTTACATTCTCTATTTTTAGCAAAGACATGAAAACGATAGGTTTAGCTTCCGACCATGCAGGATTTGAGCTCAAGCAATACGTCAAACAGTGGCTCGATGCCAAAGGATGGCCTTACAAAGATTTCGGCACGTATTCTACCGAAAGTTGTGATTATCCCGATTATGCCCATCCGTTGGCTCTCGCTGTAGAAGCCGGCGAATGTTATCCGGGGATAGCCATTTGCGGCAGTGGCGAAGGCATCAGCATGACACTGAACAAACATCAGGGTATTCGTGCCGCCTTATGCTGGATACCCCAAATAGCCCACTTGGCCCGCCAGCACAACGATGCCAATGTACTCGTCATGCCCGGCCGATTCATCACGCCAGAAGAAGCCAATCCCATTTTGACAGAATTCTTCAACACGCCGTTCGAAGGAGGACGGCACCAGAAACGCATTGATAAAATCCCGGTTCGTACCGCCGAATAGTTTTTGATGAGACATCGCATGATTTCGGAAGTCTGAACAAGACACATAGACAAAGAGTTACGATTCGTCCGAATAACGAGTGGCCATGCAGCAAACCGGTCTGCGTGGTCACTCGTTCGCATATAGAAACTGACGATATTCTTCTTTTTCTAAAAGAAGAACTCCTATTTTCTCATTTTTCACACCGAAAATGACCGTTGTCCGAGATAAAAAGCTATCTTTGTGATTTGAACAAAGAATCAGAAAATGGAACGACTGAATATCATCAGAGAATACATCAGCCAAGGAGAAGTAGAAAAAGCCTGCCACGAACTGGACATCTTTCTACAAACCTCAGACACAGGTAAGGACGAAGCCTATTACCTCTATGGCAACGCCCGACGCAAACAAGGCAATTGGCAACAGGCCCTCAACAACTACCGACGTGCGATGGACATCAACCCCGACAGTCCGGCACGTCATGCCTATCAGATGGTGATGGACATCCTGAACTTCTACAACAAGGACATGTACAATCAATAACAATTCATATAAAGGAACGTATATTATGGCAAAGATTAAAGGAGCAATTGTAGTGGACACCGAACGTTGCAAAGGTTGCAACTTGTGTGCCGTGGCTTGTCCACTCCACGTAATAGCCCTCACCAAAGAGGTGAACATCAAAGGATATAATTACGCACACCAGGTACTGGAAGACACCTGCAACGGTTGCGCATCATGCGCCACGGTTTGTCCGGACGGCTGTATCTCGGTGTACAAAGTAAAAGTTGAATAAAAAATCAGTAAGCTATATGTCAGAAGAAGTTGTATTAATGAAAGGGAACGAAGCCATCGCCCACGCAGCTATCCGCTGCGGAGTCGACGGATACTTCGGTTACCCGATTACTCCCCAATCGGAAGTACTGGAAACGCTGGCCGAACTGAAACCCTGGGAAACAACCGGCATGGTAGTACTCCAGGCTGAAAGTGAAGTGGCCGCAATCAATATGGTATACGGCGGTGCCGGAAGCGGCAAAATGGTGATGACCTCATCGTCCAGTCCGGGTGTCAGTCTGAAACAGGAGGGTATCTCCTACTTGGCCGGTGCCGAACTGCCCTGCCTCATAGTCAACGTCATGCGTGGAGGCCCCGGATTGGGTACCATCCAGCCCAGTCAGGCTGACTATTTCCAGACAGTGAAAGGTGGCGGACACGGTGACTACCGCCTCATAGCCCTGGCACCCTCCTCTGTACAGGAGATGGCCGATTTTGTAGGCCTGGCTTTTGAACTGGCCTTCAAGTACCGTAATCCTGCCATTATCTTGGCCGATGGTGTAGTTGGACAGATGATGGAGAAGGTTGTTCTCCCCCCCATCAAGCCGCGCCGCACGGAAGCCGAAATCATTGCCCAATGCCCTTGGGCCACTACTGGCAAATCCGGACGGAAACCCAACATCATCACTTCACTCGAACTGAAACCCGAAGAGATGGAAAAAAACAATCTCCGCTTCCAGGCCAAGTATCGTAAAATAGAAGAGAATGAAGTACGTTTCGAGGAAATCAACTGTGAAGATGCCGATTACCTCATTGTAGCTTTCGGATCAATGGCCCGCATCGGACAGAAAGCAATGGAACTGGCCCGTGAAGAAGGCATCAAAGTAGGAATTCTACGCCCCATCACCCTTTGGCCTTTCCCCACTAAAGTGATTGCGTCTTATGCCGATAAGGTGAAAGGCATGTTGGTTACCGAACTGAATGCCGGACAGATGATCGAAGATGTCCGCCTCGCTGTTAACGGCAAAGTGCGGGTTGAACATTTCGGCCGTTTGGGAGGCATTGTCCCCGATCCCGATGAAATCGTAGCTGCATTGAAGGAAAAGATTGTTGTCAACTCATAACCATCCAATCACTGACGATCCACCATGGAAACGGATAAAATAAGGAACATACTGAACATCATCTTCCTCGTGCTGGCTGTGGCAGCCGTTGTGACCTACTTTGTGTCGGACAACTTCATGGACTTCGTTTATGTCTGTGCGGCAGCCATCTTCGTCAAAGTGATGGAGTTCTTCATACGATTTACCAACAGATAAGAGAAGAGAGGAGAATCAATTATGACAAAAGAAGATATCATCAAACCTGAAAACCTGGTTTACAAGAAACCGACGCTGATGAACGACAACCCGATGCACTATTGTCCGGGCTGCAGCCACGGCGTAGTACATAAACTCATTGCCGAAGTCATCGAAGAAATGGGTATGGAAGACAAAGCCATCGGCATCTCGCCCGTCGGCTGTGCTGTCTTCATCTACAACTATCTGGACATCGACTGGCAGGAAGCTGCCCACGGACGTGCACCAGCATTGGCAACAGCCATCAAACGTCTTTGGCCCGACCGTCTTGTATTCACTTACCAAGGAGACGGTGACCTTGCCTGCATCGGTACGGCTGAGACCATTCATGCCTTGAACCGCGGCGAAAACATCACCATCATCTTCATCAACAATGCCATTTATGGCATGACTGGCGGACAGATGGCACCTACCACACTGGTAGGCATGAAGACGGCTACCTGCCCATACGGCCGCGATGTACACCTGCATGGCTATCCGCTGAAGATGGCCGATATCGCTGCCCAACTGGAAGGTACGGCCTACGTTACCCGCCAAAGCGTACAGTCGGTACCCGCCATCCGCAAGGCCAAGAAAGCCATCCGCAAGGCTTTTGAAAACTCCATGGCCGGCAAGGGTTCCAACCTGGTAGAAATTGTGGCTACCTGCAACTCCGGCTGGAAGATGACACCTGCCGCAGCCAACAAATGGATGGAAGAGAACATGTTCCCCTTCTACCCGCTCGGCGATTTAAAAGACAAATAACCCATTCGTAAAATTATTCTTATGAAAGAAGAAATCATTATATCAGGATTCGGCGGACAAGGCGTATTGTCCATGGGTAAGATTCTCGCCTATTCAGGACTGATGGAAGGCAAGGAAGTGACCTGGATGCCGGCCTATGGCCCCGAACAGCGAGGCGGTACGGCCAACGTGACCGTCATCGTCAGCGATGAAAAGATTTCATCGCCCATTCTCAGCAAATACGACGCAGCCATCATCCTCAACCAGCCTTCGCTGGAAAAATTCGAGAGCAAGGTAAAGCCCGGCGGCGTACTTATCTACGACGGCTATGGCATTATCAATCCGCCTACACGCAAGGACATCCATGTGTACCGCATTGACGCCATGGATGCCGCCAACGAGATGAACAACTCCAAAGCCTTCAACATGATTGTATTGGGCGGCCTGCTCAAAATCAAACCGATGGTCACCTTGGAGAATGTCATCAAAGGATTGAAGAAAACCCTCCCCGAACGCCATCACCACTTGATTCCGATGAACGAAGAAGCCATCAAGAAAGGAATGGAATTGATCAAGGAAGTCTGATGACATAATATGAACCGTCCCTGCCAATCTGAAATTGGCAGGGACGTTTTTTTCTCATCAGGTATATGCGCCATTACTTATATGTAATAGTGAAAACCGTTTCGTTTTTAGCATAGTAATCACTGCCATGCGAAGTTCTTACTATGGTAACAGGACGGCCCAATTGGTCAAATTCATAGGTGTAAGTATCATAATATCCGTCTCGATAACGGTCATACTCCGCCGTCATATACAGCTGGCTGCGCTTTCCTAAATAGCCATACGGTTGCAGATACCGCCCGCCAAAAGCAAAACAATCCAACCATTCCGTATTGCAGACCACCCAGTTCAAATCAAAATTAATATTGGGATTATTGACGTACTCGGCATTGTCATAACGCATTTCCGCCACATACCCGTTATTGTTTGCATTGTACAAATCGTTCGTCACCTTAACCAGATTGCCATTCTCCCATTCCGCTTCATCAACATATTCCATCGTTTCACCAACCTGATTTCTATAAGTTCTGTTACATGTCTGCACAAAGCCATCTTCATATACTACCGAACCTGATTTTTCCGTCGTTTTTCCTGCTCCTTCATCATTGACGATAGAAAATGTTTCGACATAACCATCATCTCTTAAAACAAAAGTTGAAACATCAGTGGATCCATACCCTTTTTCCGTCATCACGACCTCACCCGACTCATAAGCAAAAGAAGTATAAATCATGTCCTCCCCTTTTCCTGTCCCCGAGTCATCGGTCGTCTGTTTGACCAGACGATTCTGATCGTCGTATTCAAAATAATAGATATTTCTATCTTCTGACTCTGTACCCGTCTCGGCCGTCACACGCTTATGTACTTCATCTATTCTTGCAACCAGATAAACCGACGAGACAGAAGGTATTTCACCGGATGCCGTGGTAGCTTTCTGCTCTACAGTAATCGTTATCACATCATCTCCACACCGTATTTCTATCCGGGCCTGCCTATCATGCCCCGTCAGATTTTCGGTCAGCGTAAAAGTCAACGTACACTCGCCTGCACCACCGCTATAGGCACTCAGCACAAGCCAATCCACCCCCGTGGCATCCGCTTTAGTCGTCACGTCGGTAACCGTTGCTGTCCAGTTGCCCGATGCCGTAAAACGAATGCCTTCCGAAGCACCAGACGTTTCATCGGCATACACTGTCTGAAACGTGGCGACACCTTCAGCCAGAGTCAAATTCTTATCACCTGAATCATCTTTACTGCAAGCGGCCAACAGGCAACCGCAGATGCAACATAAAATTGGAAACATCCATTTGTTCATATCTATCTTCATTTTTCATTAAACATTCGTTATTGATAAGGACAAACACCCGTATCACGCATCTTGCAACGGGTATTCGTGAGCTTGCAGATATCCTGTCCGCGGATAAGGTCATCGGTCAGCTGGTTACACGACACGATATGCGTACGGCTTCCCTTACCGGATCCGCCATATCCGCTGAATACCAACGTGAAAATCAGATACAGCACCAACAAGACCAGCACCCCCACAATCAGCATCCAGGTAAGGGTAAAAACCGCATACGTGGTAAACAGCATATAGGCATACATCCACTTCAGGCGCTTCCGCTCCTGAGGGGCAGCCCGACGTACCCGAAACACGATATATGCCAGAAAGGCAAACAATGAAACAAAAATCATGCCGAAAATAAAGTCCTCTTTTTCACGGCCGAAGAATTGGGATACAATCCCCACAACGCCCAACGCACAGCCTACGAGATAGTAGGTGATGGACGGCGGCACCACATCGACTCCCGCCATGTCGCGCAAACGGCCGGGAACAAGAGACTTCCACTTGGTCAGGGACAGCAAGACGGCAACAAAAGACATGATTACCGCCACCATCCATCCTCCGGACAACGCCGCATAGTTCAAGAGGCAATCATAATACAGACGCCACCGGGCTGCCTTCCGGTCATTACAACTTTTCAGATGCCTTATACGGCGCACAAGTCTGTAGACCGGATAAGCCAAACCAACCAGCGGGAACAACGAACAAAGCAGTAGAAACTGACTGTCGGTCAGTTGCTTTTCCGAATAAGACGGCATAGCGACCAACACGCCTACCATGCCCATCACCCACTCCAGCACAACCGTAATGCACAATGTCCGGACGTCCCTGAAACGGACCGTAGATACAATCTCTGCGCCCGCTTTCCGATTGAACCAATCCTTCACTTTTCCAAATCTGAAAAACAACATAAAAGCCAACGCCAGTCCTGTCCAAAAGACTATTTGGGAAAGCAGCAGCCACCCTGTGAATGCAGTCATCATAAAAGAATAAATACGTTATATGTTATACAAATTATTTATTACAACTAAATTCAAGCTGAACTTCACTCTACGAATCAGGGTACATGAGTCGTATACTCATGTACCATCCCTATAGGACTCATGCCACATCAGTCGTATACTCATGGTACGGTAAAAACACCCATCTGATTATCAGTCGTTTACAAAAGGTATCTACAAGCCTGAGAGACACAGAAAAAAGTATACATTCACCGATGTCCTGCACATGTTCTCCACACACACCTGTCTGCTCAACATTTCCGTATAGGAATAATCCCCTTGGAGATGGCAGTCATGATCAGGTCGGCCACGTTGCGCGCGCCCAGCTTGTCGAGCAGATGCCGGCGGTGCGTGTCCACCGTATTGGTGGACACACACAGTTCGCGTGCTATTTCCTGTGTGTTTTTCCCTTCGGAGATTCGTTTCAAGACATCCAGTTCCCGCAGGGTCAGGTCTTCGGGCTTTTTCTCCTCCGTACGTTTCATTTGGGCGCGGATGTGGTCGGCATACGGACAATAATAGACACCTCCCGCCAGCACCCGTCGGATGGCTTCCGTAATCTTGCCCGAATCGGTAGACTTGAACAAGATACCGTCCACCTCGCATTGCAGCAGGTTCTTGACATACCAGATTTCTTCGTGCATGGTATTTACCAGAATCCGGGCATGAGCATTGCGGCTGCGGATGGTATTGATGAGATCCAGACCACACACATCGGGCAATTCCATGTCCAGTACAAAAAGGTCGAACTGCTGCGAAGCTGCCAACAACTCCACCTCATGTCCCGATGAAGCGGTACACACATTCTTCACTTCCGGGAGCGAACATTCTATGATGCGTTTCAACCCCTGCAAAACCAAATCATGGTCGTCAACCAATAGAATCCGTATATCTTTTTCTTTCATCAGCCTTCTCAATACCTGTCTTGTTATGATAGTGCAAAGAAAAGCCATTTATCCTTATTCCACATCATCAAAAATAGTGATTTTAACACCTATTCTG
This sequence comes from Mediterranea massiliensis, assembly GCA_958402075.1. Lineage (GTDB taxonomy): Bacteria > Bacteroidota > Bacteroidia > Bacteroidales > Bacteroidaceae > Bacteroides > Bacteroides massiliensis_D. Next base: position 20,292 of record CATXSD010000017.1, read on the forward strand.
CAGAAAAACGGACTTAAACAGCCAAAGGAACGTCCAACGTCATCCGTTGTTCGCCACTCTCTGCCACGACAGTGAAGGCGGCACCGATTGATTTCGCCCGTTCGCTCACGGTGGTCAGTCCGATGCCGTTTCCTCTCTCCGCATGGGAGGGACAAGGCTTTCCGCAATAGGCAAGCTGCAAGACCAAGTCCTTCTTGGAAAGACAAAGCCGGAGGTCTATCCGAGTGGCCTCCGCATGTTTCAGCACATTGGAAAGCAGTTCCTGCAAAATACGGTACACCTCGTAGGCCTGCACTTCGGGAACGCCACGCCAGTCGCACCCGTCGTCATCGACCGTCAAGGACCATCCGACCGACTGTGCCGCCAATATTCGGTTTACATAGTCTTCCACCACTTCCTTCAATGTCACACGCAGGAATTGGGGAGGCATCAGTTCATGGGATATGAAACGGACATCCTGGCGGACCTTTTCCAGCATTGCTTTCACTTCATCCTTGCCCTGCTCGGTGGGAGGCAGACTCTGCATCTGCATGCCTATTCCCAGCAAGTCGTTGCACACCCCGTCATGCAACTCTTTGGCCAGGCGCTTGCGTTCGCGCTCCAGCCCCTCAATGTAACGCTGGGCCAGCTTCAACTCTTCCTCCTTCTTCTGCCGGCGGCGACGCAAACCATACCACACTCCCAGCAACAAGACCGCTGCAACAGCTGCCACCGCCACAATGCCCAACTGCATGATGCGGTTCCGCTGCCTCAGCTGCTGCTCGTTCAGGTGGGCTATTTCCAGTTCCTTCACCTTCATGCCATACTTTACTGACAAATCGGACAATTCGGCTTCCACCTGTGCCGTGTGCAAACTGTCGGCAACTGCCACCGCCCGTTCATAGCAGCCGAAGGCCCGGGCATAGTCCTTCAGACCTTTGTAATTACGGGCCATGTCCAGATACAGACGGTCCAACGGCACTGCCATATTGACGTCCTTCAGTCCCAACAACCGGTGTTGGATATCGAGGCTCTCCCGATAACGTCCCATTCCGGCATACACCTCATACAATCTTTCGTAGAAGCCCAGCACTTCCGTCGAGTTCTCCGGCAGGACAGCCAGAAGAGGTTCCGCCTCGGCCACGCATTTCATCAGTTCCGCCCTGTTGCCCAGACGCCCGTAGGTACCCGCCAGATAAGTCAGGCACCGCAGTACGAACTTCGGTTTCTTCTGTTCGCTGGCCATGTCCAGAGCCTGGCGTATGGCCTTGATGCCGTCCTCCTCCTTGCCACACAGACTGAATATGGCTCCGGCAGTCGATGCCGCATGAATCACCATATCCATGTCACCACAGGTGGGAACCACCTCCATGGCCCGCCGGATGTAGGTTTCCGCTTCTTCCAGACGCGAAGTGTTGGCATAGAGCACGGCAATGTTTGTCAGCAACTGCGTACGCGAGCCGGTTTCATCCGACTTCTCCACTCCCAGCAAATCCAAGGCCCGGTTGTAATAGACCAAGGCCGAATCGGGCATGGACATCCGCCGATAGCACACGCCGATAGAGCTCAGTATCCCGGCCTGCTCCTCTGCATCCAGGTGCAGCCTCACCGCCTCGGACAGAGCCTTCCTGAAAGCCGGCAGACATTCGTCCATACGTCCCTCATCCAGGTAGGTGACTGCCAGATTGACCAGCAGCACCACGTAGGGCTCCGCCTTGTCACGGTCGGCATACTTCAAGCCCTCCTCGCAATAATGACGTGTACTGTCCACATCCCGATAAGCATAATATTCACTCAAGTGACAACAGGCAGCCGATAGGCTGTCACGATGGCCGCTTTCGCATGCACGCGCCAATGCAGCCCGGCACTCCGCCAGTTCCGGGTCCGGAGACTGTCCCCATACTGCAACAAGCGGCAACAGGAAGATCCACACAATCAGTCGTTTCATACATTCAAATTAATGGTTAGGGTATTGCAAAGATAAGGAAGTCAAGACAAACAGCAAGAAAGTGACCCGATATCTTGCTGCCCCATCATAAAATATTCCGTCCACAAGCTGTTCTGTCAAATTATAATAAGAGTTGAAAACTCTGTTTTCGTTTTGTGCTTCACTTGGTTTCCATTATCTTTGCCGCATGAAAATGAAACAAATCATACTGATATATATACTGCTATGTCTGCTGGGAACGGGCCTGGCACAGGCGCAGCAAACGCTGACTCCCGTCGGAGGCGGGCAGACCCTGCGCGACCAATACGGCAACCAGATAGACCCTTCGACCCAGCCGGACAACCTGAACGACAGTACCAACGTAGACATCCAGAGCCTGCCGCCCAAGCTGTACATGTGGCAGCTGGACGAACTGCTGGGCGAACGCACCATCATACCGGCCGACACTGCCAACCTGAACTTCCAGAACACCAACCTGGTGGAAGGCATGGAAGGACACTACAACTACCTGGGCAATCTGGGCAGTCCGCGTATGTCGCGCCTGTTCTTTGAGCGCACAGACTACGGACCTACCATGTTCCTGACACCCATGTCGAGCTTCTACTTCCGCCCGAGCGACTTCAAGTTCACCAACAGCAACATCCCGTTTACCAACCTGACCTACTACAAGGCCGGCAGCAAACAGAACGGCGAGGAACGCTTCAAGTCCTACTTCTCGGTCAATGCCAACAAGCGCCTGGCCTTCGGCTTCAACATCGACTACCTGTACGGCCGCGGCTACTATACCAACCAGTCGACCGCCCACTTCAATGCAGGCCTTTTTGCCAGCTACATCGGCGAGAAGTACCAGATGCAGGCCATGTACAACAACTTCTTCATGAAGATGAACGAGAACGGTGGTATCACCGATGACCGCTACATCACCCGTCCCGAAGAGATGAGCGACGTAGGTGGAAGTTCGTACATCCCCGTCAACCTGGAAGAGACATCAAACCGCAACCACAACTTCTACGTACACCTGACCCACCGCTACCGCCTGGGCTTCACCCGCGTAACGACGAAGATAGAAGAAACCAAGGACGAAGCAGCCCGCCGCAAGGCCCAGCGCGACAGTACAGCCATTCCGACGGACACCATCCAGACCGAAGAGTACGTACCCGTGACCAGCTTCATCCATACGTTCCACATCGAACGTTCCAGCCACCGTTTCCGCTCGGGTACGGAACCTACAGGCGAGAACAGCATCTACGACAACACCTACCTGCAGGAAGGCATGAGCAATGACAGCACCGTAGCCCTGAGCGTCAAGAACGTGCTGGGCATCTCGTTGCTCGAAGGCTTCAACAAGTACGCCAAAGCCGGACTGACCGCCTACGCCTCGCACAAGGTGAGCCGCTACACCCTGATGAACCTGGGCAACGGGGAAGGGACAACGACCGATGAAAGCGGGCAGGCCACCCGTCCCTACCTGCCCAACCAGATCTATACCGAACACGAACTGTACGTGGGAGGCGAACTGTCCAAACGCGAAGGACGGCTACTGCACTACCGGGCCAACGGTGAAGTGGGCCTGGCCGGCAAGGCGGCAGGACAATTCCGCGTCAACGGCGACCTGGACCTGAACTTCCGCCTGGGCAAGGATACCGTGAACTTCTACGCCCGCGGCTTTGTGAGCAACACACTCCCCTCGTTCTACATGCGCCACTACCACTCCAACCACTACGCATGGGACAACGACCTGAGCAAGGAGTTCCGTACCCGTGTGGAAGGCGAACTGAACATCGACCGCTGGCGCACCAACCTGAAGGCCGGCGTGGAGAACATCAAGAACTACACCTACTTCAACGGACAGGCCCTGCCTCAGCAGCACAGCGGGAGCATCCAGGTGATTTCGGCCATGCTGAAACAGGACTTCAAGCTGGGCATCCTGCATCTGGACAACGAAGTGACGTGGCAGAAGTCGAGCAACCAGTCTGTCCTGCCCCTGCCCGACCTTTCGCTCTACCACAACCTCTACCTGCTGACCCGTCTGTTCAAGAAGGTACTGACCGTTCAGCTGGGTGCCGACGTACGCTACTTTACCGAGTACAACGCTCCGGCCTACCAGCCCGCCATCCAGCAGTTCCACCTGCAACCGGAAAGCGACCAAGTCAAGATAGGAGGATATCCCATCGTCAACGTATACGCCAACCTGCACCTGAAACGTACACGCATCTTCGTGATGATGTACCACATCAATTCGGGTATGGGCAACCGCAACTCGTTCCTCGTTCCCCACTACCCAATCAACTCACGCCTGCTGAAGATCGGCGTTTCCTGGAACTTCTACGATTGATGTCCTCCATCGTTTCCACCATCCAACCCGAACACCATGAAAAACAAACTGACCCCCAAGATCTGGAAATACGTGGCGGTAGCCTTCATCGGCTCGCTGGTAGCCACTTTCATCCTGCAACGCGAAGAGGTACCCGCTCCCTCTCCACGCGATTATGCCGACATTGCGGCCGAAGGCGTCCTGCGTGCCGCACTGGAATACAATGCCATCAGTCTTTATGTGGACGGCGACACACTGGCCGGCTTCGACTATGAGCTGATGGAAGCCTTTGCCCGCGACCACGGTCTCAAGGTGGCCATCACGCCCGAGATGAGTTTCGAAAAGCGGCTCGAAGGACTGGCTGACGGAACGTACGACCTCATTGCCAACGGCATCCTGGCCACCAGTCCGCTGAAAGACTCCCTGCTACTCACCGTCCCCATCGCACTGACCAAGGAAGTATTGGTACAGCGCAAACCTTCCTCACCCGACGACTCCCTGTTCATCCGCACCCAGCTCTCACTGGCCAAGCGCACCCTGCACGTGGTGAAAGGCTCTCCCTCCATCCTGCGCATCCGTAACCTGGGCGACGAGATTGCCGACACCATCTATATTAAAGAGGTGGAAAAATACGGCCCCGAACAGCTGATAGCCATGGTGGCCCACGGCGACATCGACTACGCCGTGTGCGACGAGAACATCGCCCGCGCCGCCACCGACAGCATGCCGCAAATAGACTTCTCGACCGACATCAGCTTCACCCAGTTCTACTCCTGGGCAGTCAGCAAAAAGTCGCCTGCCCTGCTCGACAGTCTGAACACTTGGCTCGAAGACTTCAAACAGGGCAGGGAATATCAGAAAATCTATCGGAAATACTACAAATGACCTCCGGCTAACACTCCCGCAGCCAGGCTTCCGAAGAGGCGTCGCTCGGCATGCGCCAGTCGCCACGCGGACTCAGCGACACGCTGCCCACCTTCGGTCCGTCGGGCAGGCACGACCGCTTGAACTGCTGGTTGAAGAAACGGCGCAGGAAGGTGTGCAGCCATTTTTTGATGGTGTCTTCGTCATACACATCCTTGAATGTCCGGGCCGCCAGATAGAAAATCTTCGACGGGCGGAAACCGCCGCGCAGGAAGTGGTAGAGGAAGAAATCGTGCAGCTCGTAGGGCCCTACCAGGTCTTCGGTAATCTGACTGATGTTGCCGTTCTCGTCGGCCGGTATCAGCTCGGGGCTGATGGGAGTGTCCACAATGTCGAGCAGCGTGCGGCGCGAGGTCTCGTCCATTCCGTTCTCGGCCACCCACTTCACCAGGTGCTTCACCAGCGTCTTTGGCACACTGGCATTCACGCCGTACATCGACATGTGGTCGCCGTTGTACGTAGCCCATCCCAAGGCCAACTCCGACAGGTCGCCGGTGCCGATGACCAGTCCGCCCGTCTGGTTGGCGATATCCATCAGGATCTGGGTACGCTCGCGGGCCTGCGAGTTCTCGTACACCACGTCGTGCACCGCCGCATCGTGGCCGATGTCTTCGAAATGTTGCAGGCAGGCCTTCCGGATACTGATTTCGCGCACCGTCACGCCCAGTGACGTCATCAGGTCGACGGCATTGGTATAGGTACGGTCCGTTGTGCCGAAGCCAGGCATCGTCACGCCGACAATGCCCTTGCGCGGCCATCCCAGCTTGTCGTATGTCTTGACACACACCAGCAGCGCCAGGGTCGAATCGAGTCCGCCCGAGATGCCTACCACCGCACTCTTGGCCTTGGTATGCGTCAGGCGCTGTGCCAGTCCGGCCACCTGGATGGAGAATATTTCTTCGCAACGTTCGTCCAGCGTGGGTCCTTGAGGGACAAACGGATGAGGGTCATACGTACGGGTCAGGTTCAGCTCACGGCTGTTGACCAGCTCCGTCGATACCCTGACGGCAACTTCAGGAGCCACCCGCCTGCGGCAGGCGGCAAACGTCGTGTTCACCCGCCGCTCCGTACGCAGGAACTCCACATCAATCTCGCTCACCACCAGCTGCTCTTCCAGCGAAAAGCGTTCACTGGCCGCCAGCAGCGTGCCGTTCTCGTATATCAGACCGTTGCCGGCAAACACCACGTCGGTAGTCGACTCGCCGAACCCGCACGAACTGAACACATAGCCTGCCAGGCAGCGGGCCGACTGCTGGCTCAGCAGCGAACGCAGGTAGGCATGCTTGCCTATCGACTCGTTGTCGGCCGAGAGGTTGAAGATAATCTCAGCTCCTTGCAGGGCCAGCGACGAACTGGGAGGCACGGCCGCCCATACGTCCTCGCATATCTCGACGCCGAAAGTCGTGTCCGACGTCTCGAACAGCAGGTTGCTGCCCAGCGGAACCACCTGTCCGCACAGGCGGATGGTCTGTGCCGGAACGTCGGATGCCGACACAAACCAGCGCATCTCGTAGAACTCCTTGTAGTTGGGCAGGTAGGTCTTCGGCACAACACCCAGCACCCGGCCCTTCTGGATAACGACCGCCGCATTCAGCAGATGGCCTTCGCACACCACCGGCATGCCCACAATCGAAATGATGTCCAGCTGGCGCGTCGTGTTGAGTATCTGCATCAATCCCAGTTCGGCTTCCTCCAACAGAAGCTGCTGGGCAAACAGGTCACCACAGGTATATCCGGTGATGCACAATTCGGGGAAGGTAATGATCTGCACACCCTTGCCGTCGGCAATGATAATCTCTTTTTCAATCTGTCCGGCGTTGAACTTGCAGTCCGCCACGTGTACCCGAGGCACAGCCGCCGCCACTTTCACGTATCCGTAATTCATAAGATAGGGGTTTAATTACTGCAAATTTAAATGAATTTATCAATATGACCACGAAAAAATCGGGAAAACCTTTGGTAAGTAGGAAGAAGTCACTATCTTTGCATCAGAATTAAAAATGTAACGATTACAACTTTGTATTAGAGCGAATATGGATGTTATAGAACGTTTGCAAAGCCACAGCATCAAACCTTCGGTGCAACGGATAGCCATCATGCAATACCTGATGGACCACCACACGCACCCGACCGTAGACGAGATCTATACGGCCCTCGCTCCAAACATGCCCACCCTGTCGAAGACCACGGTGTACAACACGCTGAAGCTGCTGGACGAGCATGCCGCCATACAGACCCTGACCATCGACGGCCGGAACACCTGCTACGACGGCGACACCACGCCCCATGCCCACTTCTTCTGTAAGGTGTGCTGCAAAGTCTACGACCTGCCCTGCCCCCCAGACCTCTTCCGGCTGGCAGCGTCAGGTACCGAAGGACACGATGTGCAGGAAGCCCATTATTATTATAAAGGCATCTGCAAACATTGCAAGGACAGAAATTGTTATTGATTGAAACGATAAACGAAAAAGACTAATTAATTCAAACTAAAAAACTGAGTAAAAATGAAAAAGTTTAGATGTACTGTATGCGGTTACGTTTACGAAGGTGATGCCGCTCCCGAGAAGTGCCCTTTGTGCAAGGCTCCTGCCAGCAAGTTCGTTGAAGTAGAAGAAACGGTTGCCGGCGGCCCGCTGACTTTCGCTGACGAACACGTTATCGGCGTAGCCAAAGGTTGCGACGACGAAATGATCAAGGACCTGAACAACCACTTCATGGGCGAATGCACCGAAGTAGGCATGTACCTGGCCATGAGCCGTCAGGCCGACCGCGAAGGCTATCCTGAAGTTGCAGAAGCTTTCAAGCGTTACGCTTGGGAAGAGGCTGAGCACGCTGCCAAGTTCGCCGAACTGCTGGGTGACTGTGTATGGGATACCAAGACCAACCTGGAGAAGCGTATGAACGCTGAAAGCGGCGCTTGCGAAGACAAGAAGCGCATCGCTACCCGTGCCAAAGCTCTGAACCTGGATGCCATCCACGACACTGTTCACGAAATGGCTAAGGACGAGGCTCGTCACGGCAAAGGTTTCGAAGGCCTGTACAACCGCTACTTCAAGAAATAAAATTCTGAATATTCCCTGAACGGAGAGAGGGTGCGTCCACCGACGGATGCATCCTCTTTTCTTTTTTCTCCCCCTTTTCTCCACTGATTGTGGCCGTATACGGCCGGCCGTCCTCACGCAGTGCTTCGTCACCCTCCCATGCAGTGCTTCGTCACCTCCTCACGAAGTGCTTCGTCAGCCCCTCACGAAGCACTGTGTCACAACCCCACGAAGCACTGTGTCGCAACGTCAGGAAGCACTTCGTCCGGCCGCCTTCCAATACGGTACTGAGACTCCCGCGATCTTTTTCTTTGCCCTTTCCCACATTTTTTTCATCTTTGATGTCACGTTTGCTTTTCCCGAACGTCCTATAGGTGTAAATGGAACTCAACGAATTCAAAATATCCGTCCTGCCGCTCCGGCCCAAGTTGCTGAACTATGCGCGCAAGCTGACCGAGAGCCCGGAGGATGCCGAAGATGCCGTCCAGGAAGTCCTGCTCAAGCTGTGGAACAACCGGCAGGAGCTGGACCAGTACCGGAGCATCGAGGCATTCGCCATGACCCTGACGCACCATGTCTGCATAGACTTGTGGCGGCGCAGCAGGGACAACAGCTCCATCGAGCGGCTGCAGACCGAAACCGAGGGCCCCACGCCCGACCACCTGCTCGAGCTGAAGGACGAAGTGAGGCTGATACGGGCCATCATCGACTCGCTGCCCCCGCTGCAACGCACCATCATGCGGATGAAGGACGTGGAGGAATACGAAACCGAAGAGATAGCCCAGATTACGGGATGCGGCGCCGAAGCCATACGCGCCAACCTGTCGAGGGCACGAAAGAAAGTGAGGGACATCTACCTGCAAACCATACAAGAACGTAAAAGGAGGAAACAGTCATGAAGACGGAAGAACTGCTTGAAAAATACTTCGACGGACAGACCACCTGCGAGGAGGAACGCGAGTTGCGCCGCTTCTTCGCCTCGGACCAGGTACCCGAACATCTGGAGGTGTACCGTCCGCTCTTTGCCTGCATCGACCGGGAAGCCGAAGCCTTCCGGGAAGCGCAGAAAGAGGAAGCCGCCCCGGCCACGCATCCGGCAGGCGTCCGCAAACCCACCCGCCTGTACCGCCTGTACTACCTGACCACTGGCATCGCCGCCGCCCTGCTGCTGTGCATCGGCATCGCCGGCCTGCTGCCCCACGCCACGCCCGCCCGCACCGGCTACGCCATCATCGACGGACGCTACTGCGACGACCCGCAACTGGTACAGGCCAAGGCGCTGGAAGCCCTGCAGAACGTGGGCTTCACGGAAGAAGAACTCAAGGAAACCATTACTCTACCGAACCTATTACCCTAAAGCATCATGAAGACAAGAAACCTCATCGCATACCGCCGCCTCGTCGGCATCTTGCTGCTGACCCTCTGCTTCGGCCTCACCGCCTACGCGCAGGAAGGCCTGCAGATAGCCACCTTGTTCGAGAAATACAAGAACGAGAAAAACGTGACCTACGTGGAACTGAACGGAAGCATCCTCCGCTCCTACCGTATGACGGCCTACAAGAGCCTGGTCTTCGAGGAGGTGACTCCCTACAAAAAGGAAATCATGCAGTGCCTCAAGCAGGCCATCGACACCTACCAGGTGCAGAAGACGCAGGAAGTGAACGAAAGCGGCGAACTGCTCAGCGCCTACTACCGCCTGAGCCGCGTCCCCCGGAAAGGGAAAAAGGTGAACCGCTACATTCTCTACAAAGTAGGCAAGCAGCAGAAGGCCACCCTGGTCTACATCGAAGGCCCGCTGGACGAAGACGAACTGATGGAAATGCTGTACAAGCAATAAAATGAAGAACGAAGAATGAAGAATTTTTCATTTACCACTAATCGCTAACCACTAACCGTTATATTGACATGAAAACAAAGACTATCCTCACAGCCGGCTGCCTGATACTGGCCACCGTCTGCACACAAGCCCAACAAACCACCGAGCCCAAACGCGAAAAAGCCGTCGTCGAAACGCAGGGCGACTCCATCATCATCCTGAGAGGAAAGGGAGACATGCGCATCAGGCTCTACGAACAGCAGACAGAAGACGACGAACAGAAAGAAGTGGAAATCTTCGAAGGGGTCTACCTGGAGAAAGTGGATGCCGACAAGCGGACGTTCCTCGATGTCCTGCCCTTCATCCCGCAAAAGAAGAAATACAACGATTATGAAGCACATGTCTCAGGAGTATTCTTGGGCTTCTCCCGCCTGGCCGACAACTTCATGGGATTCGGCTCCAGCCCCAAGGCACACCTCGACCTGTCCGAGTCGTGGGAATTCGGCTTCAACCTCCTTGCCGCCTCCCACAACTTCAAGAAGAATCCGCACTGGGGCGTCAACATCGGCCTCAGCTGGGGTTACCGTTCGTTCAGCATCGACGGCGACTATGCCCTGCTGAAGCAGGACGGCGCCACCCTCTTCCAGAGCGGACAGGCGATGCAGCCCGAAGGCAGCGACGGCACCACTCCCTACTACAGCGACAGCCGCCTGCGCCACTTCTTCTTCCGCATCCCCGTGCAGCTTGAGTGGCAGCAGCGTTGGAACAAGAGCCTCGTGTTCTTCAACTTCGGCCCTGAATTTGAGATACGCCACGGCGTGAAGTCCTTCAGCCACGTGAACGGCGGCAAGAAGCAGACCGTGGGCAAAGGCATGTACGTGCGTCCCATCGGCGCCAACCTGCTCCTCCAGGCCGGTTACGGCAACCTCGGCGTTTACCTCCGCTACTCCATGAACACCCTCTTCCAGGGTGACAAGGGTCCCGACATGACGCCCTACTCCTTCGGCATCGCCTGGTATTGGTAAGCTCCCCACCGACCCGTCCGAATACAGTTCAGGCACGGATGGACATGGATTATTCCGTATGGTTTCCATGTCCGTCCGTGCCTGAATTTATGGATAAGAACAAGTGCCTCAGAAGCGCACGCCCAGCGTCAGCAGCACCTGGCTGCGGCGGTCGGTCACTTTCGTAGCTTCGGGCAAAGCTATTTCCAGCATATTGCCCGACTGGTTCATGTTCACAAACGGATAGAACTCCGACTTGCAGTTGGTAAACTTATAGGCCAAGTCGGCATAGAACATAGAGCCGCGATAGCCGATGCCCACCGTATAATTGTTCAACGCCTGGGTGTTGGAGAAGTCGGTATCCGTCTGGATGGAGTTGATAGGCAGATCCTTGAACGCATCCTTGTTGAACAGGGCCGAACGGTAGTTGTAGCCAGCACGGATGGCAAACTGGGGAATCACCTTGTACTCCAAGCCCGCACGGAAGGTGTGTACTCCTTTCAGCATGGCCGTCGTGCTGTTCTCAAGTTCAAACGAATCGGAGAAGCCCTGCGGATCGCGGAACTCCATCAACGAATAGTCCTGATACTCGTATTCGGCTCCCAAAGCCAGACTGCTGCCTACCGTATAGCCCAAGCTGACGTTGTAGAGCCAAGGCGTCTGAAGTCTGAACTCACGGATCATGTCGCCATTCACGATGTTCTCCGTCGCCACGCTGGCCGCTTCGTTCCGGCCCGTCACAGGGTCGTAGAGCGATGACTCCACATAGGCACGCGTCTTGTAGTCCAGGCTATAGAAGGTAGGCGTATGGACGGCCAGGCCGACACGCAGCGGCGAATACTCGAAGGGGCGGATGATGGCTCCCAGCTTCACGTCGAAACCGGCTCCCACAATCTGGTTGTCGCTCGTCAGCGAATAGTATTCATTGTTGGTATAGCTCTCGCCATACACGGTATACTTGCTGTAGTCCACCGAGTAGGCTCCCAACGTCACTCCCAGATACACGCGGTCCTTGATGTTGAACGACACGTTGAAGTCATACTGCTCGATGCCGCCCCGCTGCTGCGAACGATAGGTGGCGTTGCCGCCGTCATACAGGCCGTAGAACGTACCCGGCGTGCGATACAGCAGATTGCCGTTCACATCGCTGAGCTGGTTTCCGTCCTCGTCCACGTACGGAGTGTCCGTCGGTTTGGTAGTAACGTCCGTAATCATCCAGCCGTCATATCCCAATACCGAAAGCCAGCCGATATTGGCATCGGTATAAGGGCTGCCGCCCCAACTTTTTATTCCGGCCGCCTGCTGGGCCATGTAGTAACTCTGCGACAGTCCGTGTCCCAGCTGTCCTCCCATCTCCATGTTGCCATAGAAAGAGTTCGACTTATGGTAGTTGAAGCCGAAGTTCACATAACGCAACGTGGTCTTGTTGCCTATCTTGGTAGAGAGCACAAAGCCCAGGTTGTCATAAGAGCCCTTCATCTTGCTGGTGCTCGTCGCATTGCCCGCATAGTTGGCATCCGTGCCGAAGGACGACAGGCTGAAGGAAGTCATCACGTCGTGGCTGCGGTAGATGCCGATGCCGGCGGGATTGGTGCCGATGGTCGAGATGTCGCCGCCCAGCGCACTCATCGCACCGCCCATCCCGACGAAGCGGGCCGTACCGTTCAAGTCCTTGTCTGCTATCTTGGCTGCGTCATACACCGTCTGCGCCGTCACAGGGGCCAGTGCCAGACACAAGCCCATGACAGCCAGAAACATTTTTCTATTTTTCATACTCCAATAATCTTAAAACAAACTTTTTAAAACACACATGTTATCTTCTGCTTCTGGACGAACCGCCTCCGCCACCCGAACGGACAGCACCGCCACCGCCGAAGCTGCGCGAACTGCCGCCCGAGCTGAAGCTGCTGCGCGACGACGAACTGCTGCGCGTAGACGAATTGAAGTTCGACCGTCTGCTCTCGTTGTTATTGTTGTTGTTCATCGGCGAATAGGAACGCGTGCGCACCGAGTTGGAACTGCCGCGGCTATAGGTGGCACCCGACGAACGGAGACCGCTGCTGCGTGTATAGGTGGAAGTGCCGCCTGTACGTCCGGCCTCGGACGACGACCCTACACGCGTGCTGCTCGGACGGGTATAGGCCCCTGTATTGCGACGCGAATACGTGGACGGTGTGCCCGCTGAAGCATCGTTGCGCGTCGTGGTGGAGCGTGAGCCTACCACCCTGCGGACGGTTGTTGTCCCGTTCTGGTTACCCGAGCGGTAGGAAGTGGTGCCGCTCACACGGCCATTCGTCGAACGTACCGAACCCTGGTTGCTGACCACCGTTCCGTTGCGGTAGACACTCCGACCCGACGAGCGGCGCGTGGTATACGTGTCGCGCGAAGCCCAGTGACCGTGTCCCGGATGATGCCAGCCCGGATAGTAGTGCGGATAGTGGTAATAGGGCCAACCCCAGCCCCAGCCGGCATACCAGCCACCCCAGCCGGCATACCAACCACCGTACCAGCCGCCGTACCAGCCGCCCCATCCCCAGTTCCAGCCGTAGTAGGGCCAACCCCAACCCCAGCCGTAGGAGTTATAGCGCCAGTCCCACCACAGGCGGTTGGTGAATGTCGGGAAAGCATAGGCATACAGGCCGTCGGTATAGACGTTCCAGTCCCACGAATTCAGTCCGTAGACCACGTCCCAGTAAAGCGGGCTGCTGATGCTGATGGCATAGCGCGGATTGCGGAAACGGATGATACGCATGGCGTATTCATAGTCGTCCTGCGAGCCGTCGAAGCCGCCCACCCATTCCCCTTCGGGGTCGGGCACGGCCTTTTCCTCTATGTAGAGGGTGTCCTCGTTCTGCGTGAAGTCATATTCCTTCGAGTTGTAGCGGCGGTTGTATTCGTCCACGTCGCGTACGTTACCCTTCTTGTCCTTCACCACGATAGTGGTTGTGTTGCCCGAGTTGGTGCACACCACAGGCTTCTGTGTTTCCACGACCACCACGTTCTCCGGAGCTTTCCGGACGGTCTGTTCCCCGGTCTTTTCGGTCTTCTGTTCGGCCTTCTTCTTCGAGGGTACATAATAGAGGTCGTCCTCCACACTCTGTGCCGCGAGTGTCCACGGGAGGCACAGGGCTAAAAGTGATAAAAAAACAATCTTCTTCATATATCTGTCAGTTTATAGTTTACAAACACTTGCATGATCGGTACTGCAAAAATAATGCCTAAGTTCGGTTTTTCCCAGAGATTTTCCCCTTGCCTTGATAGGGATTTCCCTAAATCGGCCTATCTTTGCAGGCAGAGGTTGGTCCGCCAACTTCCTTCAAAGATACAACAAATGATGTAACAAGATGCCACGGCATCCCCACATTTTAACAAAACCCCAGTAAAACAATGAAATATTTAGAATTTACCTTCCACACCCGCCCCTGCACGGAGACGGCCAACGACGTGCTCTGCGCCCTGCTGGGCGATGCGGGTTTCGAGAGCTTCGTCGAGCAGCCCGACGGCATTGCCGCCTACATCCAGAAGGACCTGTACGACGAGGAAGCGGTACGCCAGGCCGTGGCCGACTTTCCCCTGACCGACACCGCCATCGACTTCAGCTACACCGAAGCCGAAGACAAGGACTGGAACGAGGAGTGGGAGAAGAACTTCTTCCAACCCATCGTGATAGGCGACCGCTGTGTCATCCACAGCACCTTCCACCACGACGTGCCTCAGGCACAATACGACATCGTCATCAACCCGCAGATGGCCTTCGGCACGGGGCACCACGAGACGACGAGCCTCATCATCGGCGAACTGCTGGACAGCGACCTGCAAGGCAAGTCGGTGCTCGACATGGGTTGCGGCACGTCCATCCTGGCCATCCTGGCACGCATGCGCGGCGCCGCCCGCTGTACGGCGGTGGACATCGACGACTGGTGCGTACGCAACTCGCTGGAGAACATTGCCCTGAACCGTCTGGACGGCATCGACGTCTACCAGGGCGACGCCTCGTCGCTGGCCGACAAGGGTCCCTTCGACGTGGTGATAGCCAACATCAACCGCAACATCCTGCTGGCCGACATGAAGCACTACGCGGCCCGCATGAACCCCGGCGCCACCCTGCTGATGAGCGGCTTCTATACCGACGACATCGCCGCCATCCGTGCCGAAGCCGAAAGCCTGGGCCTGACGTTCATCGAACACAGGGAGAAGAACCGCTGGGCAGCGGTGAAGTTTGAATTATTTAAGTAAAAGTGAGTCGAGCTGGGCCTGCGTGCCGTTGAACACGTTCAGGTCCACCTTCTTCTCGATGCCCGGCACGGTACCCACATCCGTATGCTGCCAGAAGTGCCACGGTCCCTGGTAGCGCACGGAGTCCACGTAATAGTGGGCTATCCAATAGGGATAGGCATCGAAGACGGGGCTGTCCAGGTAGCGCATCTTGAACTTATAAGAGGTGTAGAGGATGGGCTTCACGCCATAGTGGGCTTCCACGCGGTCGAGCCACGTCTTGACGCAGGCCTGCAGTTCGGCCTTGTCTTTCTTGCCCGTCGTCTCCACATCGAGCACAGGAGGCAGGTCGCCCGCCGTGAGCGGCACGGTGCGGATGAAGAAATCCGCCTGCTTCAGCGCGTCGGTACGCGGCAGGAAGTAGTGGTAGGCCCCGCGGATGAAGCGGTAGGCGCGGGCCGAATCGAAATTCTGGAGGAACGTGTCGTCCTGATGGTCGCCGCCCTCGGTAGCCTTCAGGAAGATGAAGCGGATGGGAAACTCCCCTGCCCGATGCTCGGCCAGGCGCGACCAGTCGATGCGCCCCTGATAGTGGGACATGTCCACGCCGTGCACCTCGAAGTCGCAGGGCATGCACACGCCGTAGCCCTTCAGCCCGTAGCAGGGCTTCCAGCGGTAGGCATAGGGGCGGATGAAGAACCAGTAGAAGCCGGCCGAAAAGACCAGTACCACACAGACGGCCAGCACGTTGCGCACCCACACGGGCATGGTGCGCTCTACCGCCTTCCGCCTGGCAGCCTTGCCTCGCGGAGCAGCCGTGCGGCGGCGCACGGGTTTCCTGGTTTTGCCGTCGTTTTTCTTCTTGGAGGATGCTTCAGTCATACACTCAATCTAAATCGCCTGCAAAGTTAGCAGTTTTCCGAGATATCCGTCCATTGATTGTCTTATTTTGAATGCCCCCACTCTTTTTTACCCCATCGCACGGCCGGCAGGAAAGCAATGCTTTGTCCGCGACAAAGCAGCCTTTTCCTCATGAAAAAACAATGCTTTTTCCACAAAGAAAATGAAAAAAACACCCGCCCCTGGTCCTATCATAAATAAAAACACTATCTTTATCCCGAAAATCTAACTTAAAAACGAAAGATTATGGCAAGCAGAAAAGCATTGAAGAAAAGCGTGAACTATATCGCAGGTGAGCTCTTCACCGAATGTCTGGTGAACAAACTCTATGTGCCCGGAACCGATCCCGAGAAGGCCGACGCGCTGATGGCCGACATCCTGAGCATGCAGGACGAATTCCTGAGCCGCATCAGCCACACCGAACCCGGCAACGTAAAAGGCTTTTACAAGAAGTTTCGTTCGGACTTCAACGCGCAGGTGAACGAGATTGTGGACCGCATGGGCCAGCTGAAGTAATCCGACAAGAGGAATGAAACAGCAGCTCTGCCGCTTTATCTACCACCGCCTGCTGGGCTGGAAGACGGTCATCACGGTGCCCTTCTACGAGAAGTGCGTCATCTGCGCCGCCCCGCACACCTCCAACTGGGACCTACTCATCGGCAAGCTGTTCTACGGCTCGCTGGGACGCAGGGCCAGTTTCCTGATGAAGAAGGAATGGTTCTTCTTCCCGCTCAACCTGGTGTTCAAAGCCATGGGAGGCATCCCCGTGAACCGGGGCAAGAAGAATTCGCTGGTCGACCAGATGGCCCGCCGCTTCGCCTCGTGCAGCCGGTTCAACCTGGCCATTACGCCCGAAGGCACCCGCAAGGCCAACCCCGAATGGAAGAAAGGCTTCTACTACATCGCCCTACAGGCGCAGGTACCCATCATGCTCTTCGGGATAGACTATCCGTCGAAGACCATCACCTGCACGAAGGCCATCGTGCCCACAGGCAACATCGAGAAGGACATGCGCGAGATAAAGCGCTATTTCATGCAGTTCACCGGCCGCCACCCCGAATATTTCTCCGTCGGAGAGATTTGAAAGAAAACACTGGAAACATGCGCATCAGCCTCATACAGACCGACATTGCCTGGGAGGACAAGCAGGAGAACCTGCGACGCCTCCGCCTCCGCCTCGAAGAACTGAAGGGGCGGACGGACCTGGTCGTCGTGCCCGAAACCTTCACGACCGGCTTCAGCATGAATGCCGACCGCCTGGCCGAGCCTCTCACGGG
>CATXSD010000018.1 GCA_958402075.1 Mediterranea massiliensis
CTGCGCGCCTTGGCTTCCGGCTGGCTGTGGATGACGACCTTGTAGAAGCCCTCCTCTCCGGTAAAGGGAAAGTCGGCCTGCGCCAGCTGGCGTTGCAGCAGCAGGCAGCCGGTGATGGCCAGCAAGGCATGCAGGGAAACGCCGAACAGACGTTGGCGACTCAGCCGGTGGCTGATGACAAGCATGCCTGCAGCCAGGGCGGCCAGACTCAGGAGCAGCCCCGCCGGTAAGGCGTGCGGAAATGCGTCTCCGCACACGATTCCTGCGGCCAGCGGCAGCAGAAGCCTCAGAAAGGGATGCTGTTGTAGTCCCTGGAGAAACAACTGGTGGAAGATTTACAGATTCTTCAAGGCGTGGATGACCTTTTCGGGATTGGGGGCCGAGAAAACGGCATTACCCGCCACAAGGGCATCGGCACCGGCTTCCATCAGCCGGGCACCGGTCTCAAGGTTGACACCGCCGTCCACTTCAATCAGGGCTTTCGAGCCGGTACGGGCAATGAGTTCGCGCAGCTGGCGCACCTTCTCCACGGTATTCTCGATGAACTTCTGCCCGCCGAAGCCGGGGTTGACGCCCATGACGAGCACCATGTCCACTTCGCGGACAATGTCCTGCAGCAGCAGAACGGGGGTGGCCGGGTTGATGGTGACGGCCGGTTTCATGCCCGCTTCGCGTATCTGCTGCACCACGCGGTGCAGGTGGGGGCAGGTCTCGTAGTGCACGTTCATGATTTCCGTGCCCAGCGCCTTGACTTCGGGGATGAACTTTTCGGGCTGCACAATCATCAGGTGTACGTCGAGCGGCTTCTGTGCCAGCTTGGCCACATGTTTCAGGACGGGGAAACCGAACGAAATGTTGGGCACAAAGACACCGTCCATAATGTCGATGTGCAGCCAGTCGGCTTCGCTGCGGTTCAGCATCTCGATGTCATGGGCCAGGTTACTGAAATTGGCAGACAGTATGGAAGGGGATATAATGGGTTTCATAGGCTGTTTATATACGTTTTGAATGCTGTGTTATTGTACGTTGAAAGTCTCGTCCAGGTGGAAGCCGCGGAGCAGTTCGTCGGTCTTCAGCCGCTTCTTGCCCGGCAGTTGCAGGGAGCGGATGCCGATGAGGCCGTCGGCTGCAGCCACGCGCAGGTAGGTCTTGCCGTCGGTCAGCAGGGTGCCCGGCTTCAGATTATGCGCCTGGGGAATCTTTTCTGTCTCAAACACTTTCAGTACCACCGTCGTTCCGTCGGGCTGTACCAGCTCGGTCCAGGCCGAGGGGTAGGGTGAGAGGCCGCGCACGAAGTCGTAGATGCGCTTCACGGGCTGGTTCCAGTCGATGCGGCACATTTCCTTGAAGATTTTGGGAGCCGGTTTCAGTTCGCCCGTCACGCCCATCTCCTCTTGCGGGATGCTGTGGATGCTGCCGTCCAGAATGGCGTCCACGGTTTCGGTTACCAGCTTGCCGCCCAGCATCATCAGTTTATCGTGGACGATGCCCACGTCGTCCGTGTCGGCAATGGGGACGCGTACCTGCTGGATGACCTCGCCCGTATCAATTTCGTGCTTCAGGAAGAAGGTGGTGATGCCCGTCTCCGTCTCGCCGTTGATGACGGCCCAGTTGATGGGCGCAGCTCCGCGGTATTGGGGCAGCAGGGAGGCGTGCAGGTTGAAGGTGCCCAGGCGGGGCATGTTCCACACCACTTCGGGCAGCATGCGGAAGGCCACAACAATCTGCAGGTCGGCCTGCCAGGCACGCAGGGCGTCCAGAAACTCCTCGTTCTTCAGTTTCTCGGGCTGGAGCAGGGGCAGGTTGTGTTCCAGCGCATACTGCTTGACGGGCGAGTATTGCAGCTTGTGTCCGCGTCCGGCCGGTTTGTCGGGCATGGTGATGACGCCCACCACGTTGTAGCCGCCTTCCACGAGGCAGCGCAGGGCCTCCACGGCAAAGTCGGGCGTGCCCATATATACGATTCTCAAGTCTTCTTTCTTCATGTCGCTCAGGAATTTGAGAGGCAACCGCAACCGTTGGGGATGCCTTAAGTTACCTGCAAAGGTAGGCAATTCTTCCTTACCGTCAAAGCATTGCATGTATCCAATTATAAATATATAAACACTTTTGTAAAAGTGATTTTTTAAAAGAAAAACACTTCTGTAAAAGTGATTTTTTGATATCCGATAGGCTGTATCTGGCAGTAAATCCTTCGGTTGCACTGTCTATAGACCAATGCTGCGCTTATTCTTTCCGCTTCACCCAATACCCATTACCATACCTTGTATGCACCCGCCGCCCCATTTGTGCCAGCAGGCGGCTGAACGTGGTGCACGAACAGTCCTTCAATGCCGCGGGGTTCTTCTTCTTCAACACGGCGTAGATATCCGCCGCCGACATCAGACGGGCACCCTCTTCGCCCGCCTCGGCTAGTTCGAAGCAACTGCCGATGAGTTCCTCGGCGGGTGTCACGCGGTAGAACGGACGGTTATTTGCCTGGATTTCAGCTTCCTCGGCCTTGCTGAACCAGCAACGCTCGCCGCTATTCAGCTCGTGCAGGAGCTGGGCGTAGAGCTGGGCATGGTCAACGGGGGTGGTGCAATCGATGAGACGCTCCACTTCCACACAGATGAAGCGGCGGCTGCCCGAGAGGTCGGTCAGCAGGTCGAGGCGGTTGCTGGTGCCGATGAAGGAGGCGATTCTCGGCAGGGCTTCCGCCGAGCGGCGGTAGGCACGGCGCACCCGCAGGTCTTCCATCTGCATCAGGTTCTTCAGCTGGGGCAGGCGGCTGGCGGGCAGGCGGTCGAACTCATCCAAATTTATTAAGCCGTAGGAAGCCAGCTTGTTCTCCGCCGACGAGGCGTTGGTCAGGTCGAAGCTTTCCGTAAAATAGTCGCGTAGTTCCTTGGGTAACAGCAGGCGGCAGAAGGTGGACTTGCCCAGGCCC
This sequence comes from Mediterranea massiliensis, assembly GCA_958402075.1. Taxonomy (GTDB): domain Bacteria; phylum Bacteroidota; class Bacteroidia; order Bacteroidales; family Bacteroidaceae; genus Bacteroides; species Bacteroides massiliensis_D. The sequence continues at coordinate 2,930 of CATXSD010000018.1, forward strand.
TGCGTGGTGCTGACGAGGAGCGGGGCCACGCTGTTGGCCCGTCGGCCGCGGTCGCCCGTGCCTGTCCATTGGGCCGTGACGGCCAGCATCCAGCGGTGGAAGGAACGTATCCATACGTCCTTGTCGGAAACACGCTTCGCCAGCTCATCCACCCGGTCCTTGCCATCCCATTCAGGTAAGCTTTTGAAATACAGGTCAAAGGGATGATAGGCCTGCACGTGGTCGGACTCCACGTAGCGTTTGACATCACGGTCCCAGCAGTCCACACCGTCCTCCATCGCGCCGAGGGCGATGCCGTTCAGGGTACGGTTGTCCACGGGTGTATATATAAGGTGGTGGGAGTCGTCCACAGCCTCCGTATTCAGGCGGGCGCACTCCGTGCGCTCCGTCAGCAGGTTGTAGCGGAAGGCGTAGTGCAGTTTCAGGTAACGCGAGAGCCGTTGCATCATCTGCCGCTGCTTCGATTCCTTTTTGTCCTTTTGTTCTTCTGTCTTATTTGCTTCTGTCGTGTCGCCGTCCTCTATCCATTCCACCGCCTCGTTGTGTCCGTTCAGGCTGAAAGTCCGTCTGGCAGGCTTTTCCGTCTGCGGTTTCCAGGTGAGGCGGACGGTGAACTCGCCGTCGCCGGTAATGAGGAAGGCTTCGCCCTCCGGCAGGCGGGCGCAGAGCTGGTCGAGGTTCGAAAGCAGTTCTTTGCAGGAATTGGCGGGAGCCGGCAGGGCTGCCTCCCGACGAGGGGTAAACAGGTTTCTTAACTGATAAATCAAATTCATAAGCGGATACGTTTTATTTCCCGTAAAGATACAACATTTCGAAGCCTTTGTCAAGACCTCCGGAGGCTTCACGGGGTGCCTTTAGAATCTTTTATATCTTTCACCGGAAATGAGCGGTGCAGCTCAGTGAAGTTTCATCGCAATATGCTGATTATAAGTAATTTGTTGTGAAAGCGAAGAATACGGATATTCATTTTCAATTCTCCATTCTCCATTCTCAATTCATGAACTTTCACACCTTCACCTCATCCTTCACAAAATCCGTCTCATTGACAGCTGTTTAGAGTTCCGTGAAACCGTGAAGGCAGAAGGGGCATGTCGAAAGACTTTTGCCACAGATTATCCGAATCTGACAATCAGAGTTTCAGAAACAATCTGTGTGAATCCGGGTAATCTGTGGTGTGTTCTGATGCGTCCCCGTTTTTCCCAGCCCAAACCATCCGTTCAAGCTGGGAAAAGCAATGCTTTAAGCCGGGCAAAGCGTTGGTTCAAGCTGAGTAAACGGTAGCTTTGCCCAGCTTAAACAACTACCTACATTAGTCCGATAACATCCATAGTTAGCGAAATAACATTCCTAGTTAGCATGCACAAGATGGTATCTTATGCACGAAAACATACCTTGTTATGGAGCAAAAGCGGGGTTGTCAGGAAGGGAATAAATCTGCTGGTATATAACGTTCCTTTCTCTCCACCCGAGGAGCTTTCTTCAAAAAACATGTTTCTTAACATATTTGCAAAAAAACTTGCAAAACGTTTGTTTTTTACTTTTTTTATATCGAACTTTAAACACAATTTAATATGGTATGAATCCGAGTCAAACATCTTCGTTATCATTGATTGGCCATACATTCGAGAACGTCCAAATCTCAATTGCCAATCGTCCCTTTACTTTTAAAGAAAAGAGAAAGGGACATGTTGTTGAACTTAAAATCTCCCTAATTTCCCTCTATTTTTAAAAGCCGATTAATAGAGGGAGAATGGTTACAAATTTGCTTCAAACCATATAATGGCTTATACCTTATTTGTATTATTGATAGAATAAACATTTTCTTCGTTCAGAAAGAGTATGCATTGTATTATTCAATGGTGGATATTGATATTCATTCCATTCTTTTTCGATTCTTGTGAGAATCAAGCGGAAAAGTACATCAGAAAGTGGTATGATAAAATGATTTATATACCGGATGATTTATCATTTTATCAATGGGGGACAGATAGTATTAACTATGACTTCACAAAAACGCCCTATAAAATGTTGGCTTTACTGGACACAGTAGCATGTATCAGCTGTCAGCTAAGGCTTGATGACTGGAAACGTTTTATGGCAGATATGGATTCTGTTTCCCATGGACAAATTACTTATCTTTTTATGGTACGTCCTTTCTCCAAACGGGAGTTTCATATAGAGTTGAAGAATGAGGAATTCACCCTACCGGTATGCTTAGATGATACAAATCTCAGGCAGATGAATGGTATCCCCATGAAAGGAACTCATATTTTTTTATTGAATCAGATGAATCGAATTGTTTGTGTGGGAAACCCTATCACTAATATGAAAATAAAAACTCTATACAGAAAAATCCTAAGGAAAAAATGTCATGAAAACTAAAATAATTATTTGTTTGATTGTTGTAGGTGCAATTACGATATTCACGCTACAGAAAAATGTTCAAAAGGAGAATTTATTCTTGCTTGAGAATATTGATGCGCTAACTTCTGATGAAGGAGAAACTGGAGGAGGAGATCATGGAGAAATAGATGGAACATTGGAACCGTATTGGGAATTGTCCAAACAGAAATATTGGATTGGTGATATGCCATATCCTACAGAAATTCCTTGTTGCAAAGAAAGCACTTCTCCATTTTCCGGTTGCGCCAAAGGTCTGGACAGATGTCGGACATGATACGCATATATTCAGATAATAACAGAAATACGGGATATATAATGTTGTATCCTGTCAGGTCAGAAAACATCGTATATATTCCGTATTCATAAAAAGATACTGCCATGAAATTTAATATCTATCTTAAAACATACGTACTGTTGTCGGTATTGGCTGCCTGTACTCCCCAGAACGGCCCGCAGGATGACGCGGTTCTGATTCCCCTCAATCTGACCTCACCCCAGAAAGAGCTCCCCCTGTCATCCTTCATAGACAGTGTGACAACCATTCGGCTCGCCTTGCCGGACAGTATGTTCTTCGGCTCAGTTTCACGTATCTATTTTGAAGGGAACAACATCTATGCATCAGATTCCAAACAGAATGTTGTATTCCGCTTCGACCGCTCCGGCAGGTTCCTCAACAGCATCGGACGGCAAGGAGGTGGACCGGGAGAATATACCGAATTATCTGGTTTCTTCCTGGGCAAAGACTGTCTGTTCCTGGAAGACTTGGCTACCCGCCGAATCTTCAGCTATTCCCCCGATGGCACATTCATTCGAAACATCACCTTTCCATTCAGTTTAATTTATGATGACATTGTAGCCCTTCCGGACAGTAATTTCCTGTGCTATCAATTGTCCTGTTCACAATTGGACAACAGCAACGGACTTTGGATTATGAACGATAAAGGCGAAAAGGTAGAAACAATCCTGCAAAAGGAGGAAGTGTACCCCTACAGTTCAAGTATGTTTGCCCGAATGACTACCGATACGGAAGGAATTGTTCACGCTTTCAATCCTTCCAGCGGAGAATTTTACATATACGACCCCGTTCAAAAAACAGTCAGCCGGACTTATCAGTTCCAGCCCGATGTAAAATTAGAGGGGCAATTCATAGGGCATAGGACAACGTTGGACATCAAAGACGAACGGACTAGTTGTGATATGGCCATCGAATCCGACCATTACCTGTATACCCTTTGGACCATCTTTTCCGATAGTCCGAGAGGAAGAGGAGTACATGTCCTGTATCATAAACAGACCGGAGAACTGACAACGTTCGAACGTCCCCTTATCAATCTTCCCGGCGTGTTTTCATTAGGACTTTATGTTTCTTCCAATTATCCCAATGCGTTGGTCCTTCAATATTCGGATGAATATGTTGCGGAATATTATCCCAAAGAATATAAAGAATTGGAAATGAAAGAGAATATATTGCTTGTGAAAGTTTTGCATTTTAAATAAGATTGAATGTACGTCATTACGTCTCCAAATAAATGCAAGGGGGTGTTGCCGATCTTACTATTGCTGATATCTTTGTTTACACCTATCCCTGACCAATCAGCCGCCCATATAGAATATGCATGGTGGCTGACGGGATGGGTGTACGTCTTCCTGTGTGTTTTGTTACTCCTCTACGCACTGTTTATCCCTAAGAAAAAGAAAACACAAATCATAGGGCAAGAACTAATTCTATGGATATTGCTTATAATGGGTATGAAAGAAGTGTTCGCCGGATTGTTACAGCTGTTCGACTTTCAAGCCTCTAAACATTCGTTGTATTCATTTACAGGAAGTTTTTATAATCCTGGGCCATACGGTGGTTTTTTATCCATTATTTTTCCTATTGCTTTTTACAAGACGCTATATTACAAGGAAAGGGTTCGCTATGGGAAGCCATATCAGCTATACTATCATTTTACTTTCATAATCTGCCTATTGTTGGGAAGTATGATTATAGCCGGAGCAAGCAGAGCGGCTTGGTGCGCTTCCTTAGTATCCTTGCCATGGGTTTATTATCATTTTTCTGAAAAGAACAGGCAGAAAGTGGGTTCATGGATACATCACAGAAGAAAATACCTGTGGATATTTGCCTTAGGAATGCTTGTGGCAAGTATAATCGTATTCGGATTGAAAAAAGATTCGGCCTTAGGAAGAATATTCATTTGGAAAATTTGCTGCTTAAGTATTGCAGAATCTCCTATGAAAGGATATGGGAAGGGTACATTTGAAGGAATCTATGGCCAGTTTCAGGAAAATTATTTTTCCAATCCCAATTATGCGGAATGGGAAGAACGAGTGGCCGGATGTCCGCATTATGCTTTCAATGAATATGTTCAAATCGCTGTTGAATACGGTATACCAATCCTCATTGGTATTATTTCACTTTTTGCAATCTGCTTTTTTACAGGTCTAAAAAAACGGAGGATTGCCGCCTGCGGAGGGTTATTGGCCTTCTTCATCTTTTCTTTCTTCTCTTATCCTAGCGAATTTCCAGCATTCTCAATCGCAGTATTTTTCTTAACAATTCTTTGTTGCGGAAATGAACAAAAGTGGAGTTGGTTATTATTGGCATGTATCAGTGGAATAGTAGGCTGTTCTATTTTTAAAAGCGATATTCATAAAGAACTTTCTCAGTGGAATGAATGCCGTATAAGATATCGTTTAGGAGCCTATGATAATGCAAAGGATGAATATGAAAAGCTATATCCGACATTAAAAAAAGAACATTCTTTTCTGTTCGAATACGGGCATTGTCTACATAAGTTACACGACTATAACCAATCTAATCAGATTTTATATGAAGCAGAAAAGACGATTTGCGATCCAATAGTTTTAAATATCATAGGGAAGAATTATGTTGAATTGAAACAATATACGGAAGCTGAAGAGTACTTCATTCGTTCATCTCATCGCCTTCCTAATCGCATCTACCCGTATTACCTGCTTGCCAAACTCTATGCGGAACCTCAATTCCGACAACCGGAAAAGTTCAAGAAAATGGCGGATAAAGTACTGCATAAGAAGCCCAAAGTTTATTCCAAGGCTATTGAGGAAATGAGAGAAGAAATTAAAAACATAGCAAAAGAACGCCATTTACCTATATGAAGATTCAAGTTTTGAAAAAGACAATCATCACTTTGGGAAAGGTCGCATTCAGCCTCTTCGCCCTCTTCCAGCTCTACATCCTGGCCCGCCTGTACCTGTTCGCCTCGTGCGTCATTCCCACCTGGTCCATGTCGCCCACGCTGATTCGCGGCGACTACCTCATCGCTTCGCTACAAATACCGGGGCGGCGGGAATGGCAGAAGGACGGACAGGGAGGATATACCGTACGGCGAAAGGAAGGACGGCGGGAAGTGAGGACAGGCGACGTGGTGGTGTTCAACTTCCCCTACGCACGGAACAAGGAACGGATGACGCTGTGCAACGACCTGTTCTACTGCAAGCGGTGCGCGGCCACGCCGGGGCAGGAGTACGGCTGGTGGTGGGAAGGGCGGAGGCACAGCCTGTACCTGCCCGCCAAGGGGGACGAGATTCCGCTGGACAGCATGGCCTGGAAGGAGTACCGCCGCTGCATCGAGTACGAGACCCGGCAGACGCTGTCCCTGCGGGGCGACACGGTACTACTGGGCGATTCCGTGGTCCGTACCTACCGCTTCCGGCACGACTACTACTTCATGCGGGGCGACAACTTTCAGGACTCCTACGACTCCCGCTTCTGGGGGCCGCTGCCCGATGACTTCATACTCGGCGTGGGGCAGTTCATCTGGTTCTCCCGCAATCCGGACAGCGGGGAGATACGGTGGGAGCGGATGTTCCGGAAACTTTGAAAGAATCGCATAAACCAACCTTATTACTCGTCCGAGAAGCGCACCAGCACCTCGCGGTACGAATTGAATATCTTCGATTTCGAGACGAAGCCCAGGTACTTGCCTTCCTGGTCGACGACGGGCAGATTCCAGGCCTGGGTGTCGTCGAAGGTCTGCATCACCTGCTCCATGTTGTCCGTGTCGTAGAGGCGGCCGGGGGCTGAGGTCATGAACTTGCTCACGGTGAAGCGGTGGTACAGTTCCTGGCGGAACATGATGTTGCGCATGTCCCCCAGCCGGACAATGCCCAACAGCTTGCCTTCCTGGTCGGTGACGGGGAAGATGTTGCGTTTCGACTTCGAGATGGCCCGCACCATTTCACCCAGGTCCATTTCGGGATGGACCACGACAAAATCTTTCTCCACTACGTTCTCCACCTTCATCAGGGTCAGTACGGCCTTGTCCTTGTGGTGGGTCAGCAGTTCGCCCTTCTTGGCCAGACGCATGGAGTAGATGCTGTGGGGTTCGAAGACGATGATGGTGAGGTATGCGCTGACAGATACAATCATCAGCGGCAGGAACAGGTCGTAGCCACCCGTGAGTTCGGCGATGAGGAACACACCCGTCAGCGGAGCGTGCATCACGCCGCTCATCACGCCTGCCATGCCCATCAGGGCGAAGTTCTTCTCGGGCAGGTAGGCTGTCACGTCGAACTCGTTGCTGAAGTGCGAGAAGACGAAGCCTGCGATACAGCCCAGATAAAGTGAGGGGGCGAAGATACCGCCGCAACCGCCGCCGCCGTTGGTGGCGCTCGAGGCAAATACCTTGAAGAGGATGATGAGCATCAGGTAGACGAGCAGCAGGTCGCCGTGACCGTAGAAGAAGGAGTTGTTCATCACCGTGTCCCATTCGGCATTGGTCGTGCCGTTGAGCAGCAGTTCGATGGTGTCGTAGCCTTCGCCGTAGAGCGGAGGGAAGAGGAAGATGAGGATGCTCAGCATGGCACCGCCCACCATCAGTTTCTTATAAGGCTTCTTGAGCCGGCCGAAAACACCTTCCACCGAGTTCATGGCACGGGTGAAGTATAGCGAAACCAGTCCGCAGAAGATGCCCAGCATGATGACGTAGGGAATGCGGCTCAGCTCGAAGGGCTGGTCCAGGTGGAACTGGAACATGGCCTCCTGTCCCGTCACGACGTAGGACACCGTGGCGGCCGTCACGGCCGATATCAGCAGGGGGAGCAGCGACGACATGGTGAGGTCTATCATCAGCACTTCCAGCGTGAAGACCAGTCCGGCGATGGGCGCCTTGAAGATGCCGGCCACCGCACCTGCCGCGCCACAGCCCACGAGCAGCATCAGTGTGCGGTGCTCCATCTTGAAGATACTGCCCAGGTTGGAACCGATGGCCGAGCCGGTCAGCACGATGGGGGCCTCGGCTCCTACCGAACCGCCGAAGCCGATGGTGATGGAGCTGGCGATGATGGACGACCACGTGTTGTGCCGCTTGATACGTCCCTGACGGCGCGAGATGGCATACAGAATCTTGGTGACTCCGTGGCTGATATCGTCCTTCACCACATAGCGGACAAACAGCCCGGCCAGGAAAATACCCACTACGGGGTAGACCAGGTACAGGTAGTTGGCCTCGGTCGTGTTGAAGTTTTCCGTCAGGAAGGTCTGTATCCAGTGTATCAGCATCTTCAGTATCAGGGCGGCCAGGGCCGTGAAGATACCAACCAGGAAACTGAGTATCAGGATGAACCGTTTTTCCTTGATGTTCTTCTCGCGCCAGACGAGGAGCCGCTGCAGCAGATTTTTCCGTTCTCCCTTCATGCTATTGTCTGATGATTTTTATGACACCGCCTTTGTCCAGCTTGATGATGCTCGACGGTTTGGCTTTGCCGGTCTCTTCGCGGCGGTAGTCCACGATATAGTCAACGGCCGACTTGATTTCTTCGCTGATTTCGCTGAAGTTCTGTGGCGAAGGCTGTCCGCTGACATTGGCCGACGTAGAAACGATGGCTTTGCGGAACTGCTGGCACAGGCGCTTGGAGAATTCCTCGCCCGTGACGCGGATACCCACGCTACCGTCTTCGGCCAGGAGGTTGGGGGCCAGGTTGCGGGCGCCCGAGTAGATGATGGTCAGCGGCTTGTCGGCCAGTTCGATGAGGTCCCAGGCCACTTCGGGTACATCCTGTACGTAGAAGTCTACCTTGACGGCCGAATCGACCAGCACCAGCATGGCCTTGCTGTCGGCCCTGTGCTTGATTTCGTACACGCGGCGCACGGCCTCCTCGTTGGTGGCGTCGCATCCGATGCCCCAGATGGTGTCCGTGGGGTAGAGTATCACTCCGCCCTCGCGCATCACCTGGCAGGCTTTTTTTATCTCTTCGTTCATCTTGTAAAGTCCGTTTAAAGTGATTCTTACGCAAAAGTAGGCATTTTATTCCATTAAAGGAAGTCCGTCCCTGCTTTTTTGGTTTTGGCGTGGACATTTGGCCGTTTGGCGGATTCTTCTTATCTTGCCGACGTTTTGCATTTGATAAGTGAAATCTGAATCATTGAAAACCATGAATCGCTTTTATACCGTTCCGGCCTGTCTGCTGGCCGCAATGCCGTTCTGCAGCACACAGGCGCAGGACGCAGTTTCGCAACGTCCCAATCTGCTGGTGGTGATGGCCGACCAGTTTCGCGGAGATGCCTTCGGATTCCGCGGAAAGGAAGCGGTGAAGACACCTTGTTTCGACCGTTTTGCCAGTCAGGCAGTGGTGTTCACCCAGGCTGCCAGCAGCTATCCGGTTTCGTCGCCTGCCAGGGGAATGTTCCTGTCGGGGGCTTATCCGCATGTCAACGGGGTCTTGACGAACTGTCAGTCACAGTCGGCCACACAGGATGTGGAGTTGAGGCAGAACCTGACGTGCTGGTCGGACGTCCTGAAGCAGGAAGGCTATCAGACGGCCTACATCGGCAAGTGGCACCTGGACAAGCCGATGAAGCCCTATGTGGATTGTGCCAACAACCGCGGGGCGATGGCCTGGAACGAATGGTGTCCGCCCGAACGCAGGCATGGGTTCGACTATTGGACGGCGTATGGTACTTACGACAACCACCTTCGTCCGCTCTACTGGAGTCGTGATGCTGGAAGGGACGGCTTTTACTATGTAGACCAGTGGGGACCGGAATATGAGGCCGACCTGGCCATTCAATACCTGGACAGTATCCGCGACTCGGACAAACCTTTTGCCATGATGGTGTCCATGAACCCTCCGCATACGGGCTACGAGCTGGTGCCCGAACGTTACAAGGAGCTTTACCGGGATTTGAATGTCGACTCGATAGCCGCTTCCTTGCCCCAGTTGCAGGGTCATCCGAAGTTTGCCAAGCTTTTCAAGGAAAGCCTGCCCAACTATTATGCTTGCATTACGGGGGTGGATGAACAGTTCGGGCGCATTGTGGAGGCGTTGAAGCGAAACGGACAATATGACCATACGATTGTGGTGTTCGTGTCGGACCACGGCGACTCGATGGGTTTGCACGAAAACATTGGCAAGAACATTTTTTACGAGGAGGCAGTCCGCATCCCGTTCTTGTTGGCCTATGGCGACCGGATAGCTCCTCGCGTGGACAATGACCTGTTGATTTCCATTGAAGATTTCTGTCCCACCATTCTGTCATTGCTGGGGCTGAAGGACCGCATTCCCTCTACCGTGCAGGCCCGTGACCTGAGCGAACAGGTGAAGGGTAGCCGCGAACAGATGCCCGACGGCCAGCTGTATATGCGCTACAGCGCCGTGGACGAGACGGGAACGAACGTGGATACCGGTACCCGGGGGTATCGGACACAGCGGTATACTTATGCCGTGCGTTTCGAGCGCGGGAAGGTAGTGGACCGTTTCCTCTTTGACCGGCAGAAAGACCCTGCACAACTGGAAAACCTTGTGGAGAAGCAATCCGAAGTGGCCGATGACCTGCATGGCCGCATGAAGAAACGGCTGGATGAGATACACGATCCCGCCGCCGTTTTCCTTTGAGCGGTTCTCGTTTTATGGGTTTCCGCTGCTATCCGGATGGGCTTTTACAGGTTACAGGCATAAGATTATCCTTCCCCTTTTGCCGTTATTGTTGGAAAAGGGTTACTTTTGCAATAGTTTTTTGACAAGAGCACTTGATAAAACAGAATATGAAAAGGCGGTTGCGAACGAGATTTTATTTCTGCTGGCTGCTGGTTGCGATAGGCTTCCTCTCGTGTACACAGCAGGACAGAGGGAACAGCCTGTCGGAGCTGGAAGCCTTTGAGCAGTTCTTTGCCCGACATGCCGACTCCATTTCGACAGCTCCCCGCTGGATGAGAGCCGAAGCTCTGAAACGGATGGAAGAGGCACATGATAGCCTGGTGAAGTATGACTATCTGTCGCTGACACTGAAGACCTATCTGATGACATCGCAGATGGATTCGGCCTGGCTGGTAGTTCACAAAATAGATGATTTTGTGGCACATCGGCCTTTCTCGCCTGCTTTGGCCGACTTGAAGTCGGAATGCCTGAACATGAAGGGCAATCTTTGGGGGCGGACAGGCTATATGGACTCGGCCAAGCTGGCTTTCCAGCAGGCTTACGAATGGCGGATGAAAGGAACGCGTACCGACGGGGTTCCGGATATCCTGATGAATTTGGCCGACGCCTGCAACCGTTTGGGGCGTCTGGACGAGGGAGCCATGTGGTACAGAAGGGCTTTATTGCTCTGCGACTCCTTGCAGTTGCCTTCGGAGCGGCGTACTCCCATCTACTATGGTCTGGCCCAGGTCTATGTGGCTTTGCGTGATTTTGACCAGTGTGATCATTACTATAATCTGGCAGGTAAGGAGTATGACCACATGCTTCCGTATGAAAAATACATCTATCTGAACAACCGGGGTACCTCATATTATTATCGGGGAGACAGCCGGACAGCCATGACTTACTTCCGAAAACTCATCCATTTGGCTGGAAGCTATCCCGACATGGCTTTCGAACTGAACTTGGGTCGTCTGAATTTGAGCGATTGTTTCCTGCAACTGGCGATGCCCGATTCTGCGGCCCGGTACATGGACGAATGCCGTTCCTTCTTCGAACGCATCGGCCATACGACCGCTCTTTACTATCTCGATACGCAGACAGTCGAAATGGCTTTGCTACGAAAGGACTTCCCGCGTGCTTACGAGGTGCTGGCGCATGGAGTGACGCCTGCCGACATCGATCCGGACATGATACATATCCGCAACCGCTATCTGCAGCAATATTACGAAGAAACGGGCGACTTCCGCCAGGCATACCTTTATCAGAAGAACAACCTGCGCTTGGACGACTCCATCCGTAGCGAACGGGTGCGTATGCATACGGCCGACCTGGCTCTGCGCTATCAGCAGGATTCTACGCTGTTGAGCCATCGGATCATGATACGTGAGGCCGAGAACCAGGTGTTGCAGCTTCGTCAGACACAATTGATTGTAGCCATGGGGGCCGTTGTCTGCCTGCTGCTGGCGGTTTTCCTTTATCTGTACAATAAGAAGAAAAGGGCACTGATGCAGGCCGAGAACCGGCGTATGGTGTCTTCGCTGAGACTGGAAAACATTCGTAACCGTCTGTCCCCACACTTCATTTTCAATGTACTGAATCAGGAGATGCTGTCGCGTAAGCAGGAGGCGGAGAAGACGGAACTGGCTTCACTGGTCAAGTTGATGAGGCGTAATTTGGAATTGGCCGAACAGGTGTGTGTAACCCTGGAAGAGGAGCTTGATTTCGTGAAAACCTACATTGAGCTGGAACGCCGCTCGTTGGGAGCTTTGTTCCATCCGACCATCCGAGTGGGCGATGGCGTGTGTCCTTCGCAGGTGCTGCTGCCTTCCATGCTCATCCAGATACCGGTGGAGAATGCCGTGAAGCATGCCCTGAGCGGGAAGGACGGTGACCGTAACCTCTGGATAGACATTGACCGCCATCCGTCGGGCGGTGTGGCTATCCGTATCACGGACAATGGCGGAGGCTATCGTCCCAGCAGTCGGAATCGGGGAACGGGTACGGGCATGAAGGTCATCATGCAGACCATTCAGATATTGAATACCAAGAATCGTCGGGAAATCGATGTGTCGGTGCACAATGTAAATTTGCAGGATGGTAGTGTGGGTTGCCAGGTTTCGTTCCTTTTGCCACCAGATTATGATTACCGACTATAGAAAAAGAATATAAGGATAATCCCGTTTTTTGATAGAATAATATCAGATTTTTAGTGGATAGTACGAAGTGAGTGTTTTGTTTTTTGCTTGTCTGTAATAAATTCCTTATATTCGCTTCAAAAACAAGTAGATATTACATGTATACATATAAGGTAGTTATAGTGGACGACGACGAAATTGCTGCAGACAATCTGGCGTTTGAATTGAAGGCAAAGCCTGAATTCTCGGTGGAGGGTGTAGCCCGGAATGCACGTCTGGCCAAGCGGCTGATAGACAAAGTTCAGCCAGAATTGTTATTCTTGGATGTTGAAATGCCTGATATGACCGGTATGGAACTTTTACAGGACATCCGCGACAGCATTGTCTGGAACATGAAGGTCGTGTTCTATACGGCGTATGACAAATACATGATACAGGCCATCCGTGAGTCTGCTTTCGACTATCTGTTGAAACCATTCCAACATCAGGATCTGGAGGATATCCTGAAACGTTTCCTGCAACAGATGCAGATGGGGCAGCGAACAATCTCGGCTCCTGTCGCTCCTTCGGTCAGTGAAACGTTTATGGTCTATACACCCACCAATGACATGCGGGTGTTACGGACAGGTGAAATCGGTTTTTTCCGCTATTCGTCAGAACGTAAGCTGTGGGAAGTGATTCTGAACAACGAGCCGCCTTTGACTTTGCGTCGGGGAATGACGGCTGAGCAGATTGTGCATAGCCTTCCCCGGTTTGTCCAGATACATCAATCTTACATCATCAACATCGATTATCTGATGCTTATTAAGGATAATCACTGCCTGCTGTATCCGCCTTTTGATCGGGTAACGGAGTTGCAGGTTTCCAAGAAATACAAGAAAGAATTGCAGGAACGTTTTTGCTTGTGAAAGTAGGGCGGCCAATCATTTATATATTGGTTAGGGAGTCTGCATCGTTGCTTTGACAACGGTGCTTGACGAAAGAAAGCGTTGGAGAAATGCCTCCAACGCTTTCTTTTTATGTCAGTTTATATCATATCCCCAAGGGGGATGGATATTTACTTGATGTCAATGCCTTTGTTGCGCAAAGTTACATTCAGTACTTTGGCGTAGTCAGCATACTGCTTTTCGTCCAAAGTCTTTTTCATCAGCTTCAGGTTACCATATACAGCGTTGCGCAACAGTTGTTCGCGGTTCTTCTTGGAAGATGTTGCACGTGACATTTCGGCGTTGAAGAATTCGCAGATGTTGGCCACTTCTTCGTGTTGCTTGCTGTCCAGGTTCAAGTACTTGCTCAGCTTGGATACATTGATGTTGCCATCCCACTTGGCTGATTCAACTACCGGTTGGTTACCTGCTGCAAAAGTTGCAGCTGTCAGGCAGAATGCTGCCGCTAATGTTAATCCTAAACGTTTCATAATGCTTTGTTGTTAATCCTAAAAAACTAATCTTTAAATGCTAATACCTATTGAAACTCGACTTTGTGTCAGGTTTCTTTCTTTTTACCGATGCAAATATACGAGCATGTTTTATAACATAAAAACAAATAAGGGGAAAAGTGCTGTTGGGAATGTCATTTCTTGATATAAATCAAAATTAAGGTGTGAAAATGGATGGTTATTCTTTATTTTGTAGCATAATTGTAATAAAATAGGGTGTGCTTGTGTCATATTGTTATAATAAGTGAATGCATGTGAAGAGGAATGTAATCATTAAAAAAAACTGTGCCAGGCGTGGAAGCGGATAGGCTTCTACGTTGTGGCACAGCTTCGTGCAGGTGGATATGGCCTGCAATGTTTGTGGTCAAGGACAGAACTTATCCATGCAGTTGATGGTGCATGGCCGCCGCTGCACGACGTCCGTCGCCCATAGCCAGAATGACAGTGGCACCTCCACGCACAATGTCGCCGCCGGCATAGATGGTGGGGATGGACGATTGCATGTCATCATTGACAGCGATGGTGTTCTTACGCCCCAGTTCCAATCCTTTGACGGACTTGGGCACGATGGGGTTCGGCGATACGCCTACGGCCACTACGGCCATATCGATGTCGAGCGTAACGGTAGCACCAGGAATGGGGACAGGGCTGCGTCGGCCGCTGGCATCGGGTTCGCCCAAAGTCATCTGTTGGAGGATGACCTGCTTTACGGCCCCTTTCTCGTCGGCAATGTATTCAATGGGGTTGTGGAGAGTGAGGAATTCGATGCCTTCTTCCTTGGCGTGTTTCACCTCTTCCAGACGGGCGGGCATTTCGGCCTCACTGCGGCGGTAGACGATGTATACCTTTTCAGCCCCCAGGCGTTTGGCCGTGCGGCAGGAATCCATGGCCGTGTTGCCGCCACCTACCACCATGACACGTTTGGCGGGGTTGATGGGGGTGTCGGTTTCGGGATTGGAGGCGTCCATCAGGTTGACGCGCGTCAGGTATTCGTTGCTCGACATGATGTTCACGCTGTTCTCGCCGGGGATGTTCATAAAGTTGGGCAGGCCGGCGCCCGAGGCGATGAACACGCCTTTGTATCCTTCCTTCTGGAGTTCTTCCACACTTTCTGTCTTGCCGATGATGCAGTCCTTGACGAACTTCACGCCCATCTTCTCGAGGTTGTTGATTTCCACGTCCACGATCTTATTGGGCAGGCGGAACTCGGGGATACCATATTTCAATACGCCGCCAATCTCGTGCAGGGCTTCGAAGACGGTGACGTCGTAGCCATATTTCACCATGTCGCCTGCAAAGCTCAGGCCGGCAGGACCCGAACCTACAACGGCGACCTTTATGCCGTTCTTGGGAGCCAGTTCGGGCAGGATGATGTTGCCGCTCTCGCGCTCATAATCGGCCACGAAGCGCTCCAAGTTGCCGATGGCTACGGCGGGTTCGTTCATCTTCAAGTGGATGCACTGGCTTTCGCACTGCTTCTCCTGCGGGCAGACGCGTCCGCAGACGGCGGGCAGCGAAGAGGTGTGCTTCAGTACGCGGGCCGCCTCGAGAAACTCGCCGCGCTCTACATTCTTGATGAACGAGGGGATGTTGATGCTGACGGGGCAGCCTTGCATACACGTGGGATTGGCGCAGTCCAGGCATCGCTTGGCCTCAGTCATGGCCTGTTCCTTGGTGTAGCCTGTGTTTACTTCTTCCGTGCGGGTGGTGGCGCGGTAGACGGGGTCGAGTTCATTCATCGGACAGCGTGCGATGGCGGTGCGTTCCTTCGGCTTCATGCTCTTGCGCAGGGCTTCACGCCAGGGAGCTTTGCGGTCGAGGAGTTCTTCCATCGGGGTGTCGTCCGTCATGGGGCGTGCGGCCGGCGTTTCGGCTGAAGAGGATTCAGCGGGGACGGCATGGCAGACAGATGCTTCCAGATGGCTCATTTCTTCACGTTCCACGTCTTTGAACGATCCCATGCGCTTGAACATCTCGTCCCATTCCACCTGGTGACCGTCGAATTCAGGACCGTCCACACAGACAAATTTGGTCTTTCCGCCCACGGTGATGCGGCAGGCGCCACACATACCTGTTCCGTCCACCATGATGGTGTTCAGTGACACGTCTGTGGGGATGTCGTATTTCTTAGTCAGCAAACAACAGAATTTCATCATGATAGCAGGGCCTATGGCAAAGCATTTGTCCACCTTCTCGCGCTTGATGACGCTTTCGATGCCTTCAGTCACAAGTCCTTTGTTGCCATACGAGCCGTCATCGGTCATGATGATGACTTCGTCCGATGACTTCCTTACTTCATTTTCGAGGATTATCAGTTCTTTGGTGCGTCCGGCCAGGACAGAGATGACGCGGTTGCCTGCCTCTTTCAGGGCCTGGATGATGGGTAGCATCGGGGCTACACCCACACCGCCGCCGGCACATACCACGGTGCCGAACTTTTCGATGTGTGTGGCTTGTCCCAGTGGGCCTACTACGTCGAGGATGTAGTCGCCTTCGTTCAACTGGCACAACTTGGTGGACGAGAGGCCCACTTCCTGTACGACCAGCGTGATGGTACCCTTCTGCACGTCGGCGCCGGCGATGGTCAGCGGCATGCGTTCGCCTTTGGTGTCCACACGGACAATGACGAAATGGCCGGCCTTGCGCGAGCGGGCTATGAGCGGAGCCTCCACTTCGAACTTGAACACTTTCGCTGAAAATTGTTCTTTGCTGATGATTTTATTCATTTCGTTGTTTTTTTGTTGGTATAATTACGTAATTGCTTTCAGATTGATAGATTATACAAAGATACGGCTTATTTGTTAAAATCAAAGAAAGAAGAGGAAGAAAGTTAGGATAAGAGGAGCAGGGAAAGAGTTAAGAAGGGGGTCAGAAGTCAAAAGTAAAGGAGCTAAGCCAATGCCTGGGTGTACGAAACCCCGGCGTTTGGCTTAACTCCTTTATTCTAAAATCAGAATTCTGAATTCTCAAATGTGAAATCTGAAATCTGTATCTTACTTCGTACGGATCTTATATCCCGACACTCCATAATAGAGGATGAACAGAAAGCACGGCAGGCAGAGCCAGTAGGCTTGCTGAGGGCTGGTCACGTCCTTCAGCCATCCGTAGAGGGTGGGGATGACGGCACCGCCGAACATGGCCATGATGAGCAGCGACGAACCGGCCTTGGTGAACTTGCCCAGGTCGGCCATGGCCAGCGGCCACAGGGCAGGCCACATCAGCGAGCAGCCCAGCGCCATGAACGAGATGAAGTAGATGGAAATGTCCTGCGGCGTGAGCACGACGAGCAGCGAGCCGATGACAGCCAGGATGGAGCACACCTTCAGCGCGGCGGCCTGGCTGATGTATTTCGGAATGAAGATGATGCCGCAGATGTAGCCGATGACGATGCCGATGGGGGCAATCCAGGCGTAGTTGGCCGCACCCGGCAGGCCCAGCGAGTTGGCATAATCGACGAGCGTTCCAAGTGAAACAGTTTCAACGCCTACGTAGAGGAACAGGGCGAGGCAGCCCAGCAGCAGGTGGGGGAACTGGAAGACGGACGTCTTGCCGGCAGCGTAGCTCGATGCGCTGGAAGTGGTGTCGTCCTCGTCTTCACCCTCAGCCTTTACCTCCGGCAGGGGGGCGAAGAATGCCATGATGCCCAGGGCGATGAAGGCGCAGATGATGATGATGAAGGGCTTGTTCAGGTCTTCAATGCCGATGAGGTTCACGTCTTTGCCCAGCAGCCACACGATGAAGATGGACGGAATGGGCCAGGCCAGCTTGTTGCAGATACCCATGATGCTGATGCGCTTGGCGGCACTCTCCAGCGGACCCAGGATGGTGATGTAGGGGTTGACGGAGGCCTGCAGGTAGGCGTTGGCCGCACCGCTGATGAACGAAGCCAGCAGGAAGAGGCTGAAGCTCTTGTAGTCGGCCGAGAGGATAAACAGGTAGAAGGCTACGGCAAAGATGATGAACGAGAGCGACATCGTGCGCTTGTAGCCGATGGCCTTGATGGTGAGTCCGGCAGGGTAGCCGAAAATGAGGAAGGGGATGAACGTCGCGGCGATAATCAGGTAGGATGCGGCGTTCGAGATGCCCAGCGAACCTTGCAGGACGGGTACGAGCAGTGAGTTGATGCCCAGCGCGAAGCCGATGGCGAAGAACATGATGCCGACGAATGTCAGCGGCAATGCGAAACTTTTGTTTTTTGCATTCATGATGAATAGATTATGGGGTTAGAATTATTTAATTGATGATTGAGAATTGAAAATGGAGAATGAATGCCATCCTTCCATTTTCAATTCTCAATTCTTCATTTTCAATCAATGATGTCGAAGCCGCAGTAGGGAACCAGTGCTTTCGGGATGCGGATGCCTTCGGGTGTCTGGTTGTTTTCCAACAGGGCGGCCACGATGCGCGGCAGGGCCAGGGCGGAGCCGTTCAGCGTATGACACAGCTCGGTCTTCTTGTCGGCCGTGCGGTAGCGGCATTTCAGGCGGTTGGCCTGGTAGGTGTCGAAGTTGGACACGGAGCTTACTTCCAGCCAGCGCTTCTGTGCTTCGCTATACACTTCGAAGTCGTAGCAGATGGCCGATGTGAAGCTCATGTCGCCGCCGCAGAGGCGCAGGATGCGGTAGGGCAGTTCCAGCTTCTGGAGCAGGCCTTCCACATGGTCGAGCATTTCCTGATGGCTCTGGCGACTGTGTTCGGGGGTGTCGATGCGCACCAGCTCTACTTTCGAGAACTCGTGCAGGCGGTTCAGGCCACGTACGTCCTTGCCATAGGAACCAGCCTCGCGGCGGAAGCACTCGGTGTAGGCGCAGTTCTTGATGGGGAGCTGCTTCTCGTCGAGGATGACGTCGCGGTAGATGTTCGTCACGGGCACTTCGGCCGTGGGGATGAGGTAGAGGTCGTCCACCTCGCAATGGTACATCTGTCCTTCCTTGTCGGGCAGCTGGCCGGTGCCGTAGCCCGAAGCGGCGTTCACCACCGTGGGGGGCATCACTTCCGTGTAGCCCGAAGCGCGTGCTTCGTCGAGGAAGAAGTTGATGAGGGCGCGTTGCAGGCGGGCACCCTTGCCTTTGTATACAGGGAAGCCTGCGCCGGTAATCTTCACACCCAGGTCGAAGTCGATGATGTCATACTTCTTGGCCAGTTCCCAGTGGGGCAGGGCGTCTTTGGGCAGTTCGGTCTCCATGCCGCCCATCTTTACTACGAGGTTGTCTTCGGCCGTAGCGCCTTCGGGCACTTCATCGTAGGGGACGTTGGGGATGGTGTAGAGCAGCTGTTGCAGGTCGTGCGCGGCCTGGTCCATGTTGGCTTGCAGGGTCTTGTTGGCCTCCTTCAGTTCAGCCACACGGCTCTTGGCGGTTTCGGCTTCGTCCTTCT
Organism: Mediterranea massiliensis; assembly: GCA_958402075.1. Taxonomy (GTDB): domain Bacteria; phylum Bacteroidota; class Bacteroidia; order Bacteroidales; family Bacteroidaceae; genus Bacteroides; species Bacteroides massiliensis_D. Next base: position 22,184 of record CATXSD010000018.1, read on the forward strand.
TGCCTTCCTTCATCAGCTGGCCGATGGACTTGGACAGGGAGTTGACTTCGGCGAGGTTGTTATCGAGTAAAGTCTGTGTACTTCTACGTTTGTTGTTCAAGGCCAGTACCTGTTCGATGGCCTCCTTGGCATTCTTGAAATGCTTCTTCTCCAGTCCGCGGACTACCGCGTCTGTATTTTCAGTGATTTGTTTGATGGTAAGCATATCTTGTTGGATTAAGAATTGTTTTTTCGTTTTTTTACCCGGCAAAGGTAACTCATTCTTTCCTAAAAAGAAAGGGATGCAACCGTTTTTTGATTGCATCCCTTGTGCCTTTTGTTATATGAGGCAAAAACTTATGCTTCTGCGCTTTCTGCCGGAATGACAGATACGTAACGTCTGTCTTCACGGGTAACCTTGAACTGTACTGTTCCGTCTACCAAGGCGTAGAGAGTGTGGTCGCTGCCCATACCGATGTTCTTGCCCGGATGGAATTCTGTACCTCTCTGACGAACGATGATGTTGCCTGCCTTGCAAGCTTCGCCACCGAATATCTTAACGCCTAATCTCTTACTTGCTGATTCACGGCCGTTCTTAGAACTACCGACACCTTTTTTATGTGCCATTTCTTCTTACTGTTTTAATTGATTAAGCTACTACTTCTGTAATTGTTAACTCTGTGAATTGTTGACGGTGACCGTTCAACTTACGATAACCTTTTCTTCTTTTCTTGTGGAAAACAAGAACTTTATCGCCTTTTACCATGTTTGATACGACCTGGCAAACAACCTTTGCACCCTCTACTGTGGGAGCACCTACGGTGATGTTGCCGTCTTTGTCTACCAAAAGAACCTTGTCAAACTCTACTGTTGCACCGTTTTCTGCATTCTGGATGTGGTGTACAAACAGCTTTTTGCCAGCTTCTGCTTTGAATTGCTGACCGTTGATTTCTACAATTGCGTACATTTCTTATATATAATGTATAAGTTAGCTCCGTCGGGTGGTCTCCAATCACTTGGAAAGCTCTTTGTCGGACCCGTTTCGGAATAATCGGGCACAAAAGTACGGCTTTTATCCGAGATGTGCAAATGTTTTCCCGATATTTTCGCTTCTTTTTCAACGTGATAGCGGGGCTGGGATGGAGAGGGATGGAGGGGGCGTGCCGCGCTTCGGAATCGGGGAGTGGAAATCTGTGTTTTCCGCTTGGCGTTTCTCGTAGTTTATGTTATCTTTGCAAGGCTTAACTTTTGATTGTAATTTTGGGGCTTTATGGAAGAATTTGCTTTGCTCGTGCCTTTGTTGCTGGCTATCGGAGGTCTGGTGGTCGGCGCTTTGCTGAAGTCGTTGTTGCGCCGTTCGCGCGTACCTTATACGGTGGCGTTGTTTGCCGTCGGCTTACTGGTGGGGCTGGCCGACCGCTACGGCCTGTTTCGTGCCGTGCCCGAGGTGGGGGAGGCGTTGACGGGGGTGGCCAACATCAATCCCGACTTCATCCTTTACATCTTCCTGCCTGTGCTGATATTCGATGCGGCCTATGAGCTGAATCTGCATATTTTCAAGAAGACCCTGGCCAACGCCACGCTGCTGGCCGTGCCGGGGCTGGTCATCTGCATGCTCCTGACGGCTGTCCTGCTGATGGTCATCAGTCTTGCAGTGCCCGGTTACGGGCAATGGACGTGGCCCTTTGCGCTGATGTTCGGCGCCCTGATCAGTGCCACCGACCCTGTGGCCGTCGTGGCCCTGCTCCATGAGCTGAAGACGAGCAAGCGCTTTTCCACGTTGGTCGATGCCGAATCGTTGCTCAACGACGGCACGGGTATCGTCTGCTTCATGCTGTTCTTTGGTGTCTATACGGCGGCGGGGCAGAGCGAGGTGTCGCCCGTCATGCAATTTGTGCAGGTGGTGGCCGGCGGTGTGCTGCTGGGCTATATGGCTGCCCGGGTGGTCATCTGGTTCATCACCCGCATCAACTCGGAGGCGCTCATCCAGAACAGTGTCATCATCTTTTCGGCCTATCTGGTGTTCATCCTGTCGCAATATTATCTGGGCCTGTCGGGCGTCATCGCGCTGGTGGCTTTCGGACTGACCATTGCCTATGTGGGGAAGCCGCGCCTCAAGCCGCAGGTCAACGAGTTCATGGAGAGCTTCTGGGACTTGCTGACCTACATGGCCAATACGCTGGTGTTCATCATCGTGGGCGTGGTGATTGCCGTCAAGGTGGACTTCACGTGGTCGCACTTCGGCGTACTGCTGCTCATCTATGTAGGCCTGAACGTGTTCCGCTTCCTCATGATCATGATGCTCTATCCGCTGATGAAGCGGCTGGGCTATGGATTGAGCAAGCGCGAGTCGGTCATCCTCACCTGGGGCGGCCTGCGCGGTGCCCTGGGCCTGACGCTGGCGCTGATGGTGTCCTATACGCCTGCCATCCCCGAGGACATTCGCAGCCAGGTGCTGTTCTTCACGGCGGGCATCGTGACGCTGACCCTCTGCATCAACGCCACTACCACGCGCTGGCTGCTGGGTAAGCTGGGGCTTATCCATGTGCCTTCGGCTCGTATACTGATGGAGCGCCGCGTGCAGGAGCGTATCCGCGAGAGCGGGGAGAAATATTTCGAACGCCTGAAGACCCGCGAACCGCTGGCGGGAGCCAACTGGAAGAAGGTGGCTGGTTACGTGGCTCCGCTTCCCGATAAGGCTCCTCTGTCCGCTGCCCGTTCGCAGGACGTACTGGCCGAACTGCGTCTGCGGGTGCTCGACCGTGAGAAGGCTTTCAGCCGTGAAATCTACGACGAAGGCATCATTTCGCAGACGGCCTTCCGCCGGCTGATGAACTCGCTCGACGAGCTTTATGACCACGACGGCACTTATCCGCTGGACCTCCGTCACTCCATTTTCGATTTCTGCAGCCGCACGCAGGCGCTCTACCGCATGCAGAAGCTGCCCTACTTCAGCCGTTGGACGGGCTTCTACTTCCGCGAGCGCATCATGGTCATCTACGACCTGGGGCGCGGTTTCATCATTCTGCAGCGCGAAGACCTGAAGCTGCTCGATGACCTGGCTTCGTCTGGTTTGGTACAACCGTCGCAGACAGACCTCCTGCAGGCGCTTCGTCGGGAAGTGGAGCACAACATCGAAGGCATGAACCATGTCATCGGGCGCTTGGCTGCCGATTTCCCCAAGGCCTACAACCACGCTCTGACACAAAAAGCCATCCGTATGGTGCTGAGCAACGAACGGCGCACCATCCGTCAGATGCAGGCCGACGGAGTACTTTCCGACAAGGACGCCGCCCAGTATTTTGCCCGTGTCGACGAGCGGAGCGACGAGGTCAACTCCTTTACTCATACCATTCCTGCGTCCATTCTCCGCTGGTTCTTCCAGCACCGTGGCCGGAAGTAGGTCGTGTCCCATCGCTTTCTTTAGGGGAAAACATCGTTTTTCTTTGGGGAAAGCAGTGCTTTGTCGTGCGCTTGTCGGGTTGGCAGAGAGAGGGTTAGCGGATTCGCTTGACAAGCCTGAATCTAAATCTTGCCTAAAATGTGTGTCAAGGGGTGTTTCTTCAACCCGAATTTTGTACATTTGCAATCTGTAATCATGATAACCTTTGAAACGGATGAAAAGATTTTTTTCTATCATAACGCTTTGTACATGCCTGGTGGCGGGTGTTGCCGCGCAGGCACGCTTCACGTCGAGCACGCAGATGCAACACCTGGGGCAGATTGAGTGGAAGCGTCCCGTTACGGTGCAGTACACCGTCACCAACACGGGCAATGAACCGCTGGTTCTCAGTGAGGTGGAGTCCGATTGTGCCTGTACCGACGTCCGATGGACCAAAACACCCATTGCGCCCGGCGAAAAGGGGACGGTGGACGTAACCTTCGACGCCGAAGCCTTGGGACATTTCCAGAAGTCGGTGGCTATCTTTACCAATGCGGCTCCCCACCTGGTCTACCTGAAGTTCGACGGGGAAGTGGTGACCGAAATCAGTGACTTTACCCGTACACATCCCTATCAGATCGGTCAGATACGCATCGATAGGAATGAGATAGATTTCCCCGATGTACAGCGCGGAGAGCATCCAGTGATGTACCTCAGTGTCGTAAATCTCTCGGATAGGCCCTACGAGCCTGTGCTGATGCACCTTCCTTCCTACCTGACGATGGAGAGTGATCCGGAAGTATTGCAGCAGGGCGAGCGTGGCACGGTGAAGCTGACGCTGAACTCCGAGAAATTGACGGACTTGGGGTTGACCCAGTCGTCTGTCTATCTGTCCCGCTTCCTGGGCGACAAGGTCGGTGAAGAGAACGAAATATCGGTTTCCGCCATTCTGCTTCCCGACTTCTCCAATCTGACTGAAGCCGAACGTCTCAATGCGCCTGTCATCAGCCTTTCGGCCGACAGCATCGACTTGAGCCAGACACTGGCACGGAAGAAACGGGCCCATCAGGACATCACCTTGACCAACACCGGTCGTTCTCCCTTGCAGATCAGTAAATTGCAGGTGTTCCATCCGGCAGTAAATGTTCGTTTGAAGAAAACGGTGCTGGCTCCGGGCGAGTCTACCCGCCTGCGGGTATCTGTCACCAAACGGAACATCGGCAAACATCGCCGTCATCTGCGTCTGTTGCTGATCACCAACGACCCGACCCATCCGAAAGTAACCATCAACATTAAAGCCAAATAACTATGGAACATCCCGAAAACAACGAAGCATACAAGGGCCTGACCGTCAATGCCGGCGTGGAGCAGCCTGCATCTGTGAATCCCTATCTGAAGAACCGTCCGCGGCGCAAGAAGCGTGAATTGTCGGTAGCCGAATATGTGGACGGCATCGTCAAGGGTGATGTGACGGTCTTGAGTCAAGCTGTCACGTTGGTCGAAAGCGTGCGTCCCGAGCATCAGGCCATCGCTCAGGAGGTTATCGAAAAATGTCTTCCCTATTCTGGAAGTTCCATCCGAGTGGGCATCAGCGGTGTGCCGGGTGCCGGCAAGAGTACGTCCATTGATGTTTTCGGCCTCCATGTGCTCGAACAATATGGCGGCAAGCTGGCTGTGCTGGCCATCGACCCCAGCAGCGAACGTAGCAAGGGCAGTATCTTGGGCGACAAGACCCGTATGGAGAAGCTGTCGGTCCACCCCAAGTCGTTCATCCGTCCCAGTCCGTCGGCAGGTTCGCTGGGTGGCGTAGCCCGCAAGACGCGTGAGACCATCATCCTTTGCGAGGCGGCCGGTTTCGACAAAATTTTTGTGGAAACGGTCGGTGTCGGTCAGAGCGAGACGGCTGTCCACTCCATGGTCGATTTCTTCCTGCTCATTCAGTTGGCGGGAACGGGCGACGAACTGCAGGGCATCAAGCGGGGCATCATGGAGATGGCCGACGGCATTGTCATCAACAAAGCCGACGGCGACAATGTGGATCGGGCCCGTCTGGCAGCCGCCCAGTTCCGCAATGCCCTCCACCTGTTTCCGGCTCCCGAGAGTGGTTGGACGCCCCAGGTTCTTACCTATTCGGGCTTCTATAACTTAGGAGTAAAAGAGATTTGGGAGATGATCTATCGGTACATTGAGTTCGTTAAGGCCAACGGCTATTTCGACTACCGTCGCAACGAGCAAAGCAAATATTGGATGTATGAGAGCATCAACGAACAATTGAAGGACAGTTTTTACCACAACCCCAAAATCCAGTCGATGCTGGCCGACCGTGAGCAGCAGGTTCTGCAAGGAAACCTGACGTCGTTTGTAGCCGCCAAGTCGTTGCTTGATACCTATTTTGAAGATATGAAGGGGAAATAATGTATAGCATTTTGCTTAAAAAGTGCTTTCCTATTCTTAATTAATAGTTATTAACGTATCATTGGGCGATATTCGTTGAAAAAATTGTGTTATATTAAAAAAAACTATATATTTGTCACAATACTTGTGAAGTTTAACCTTTGCTACCTTATTAATATAAATAAGTCGCAAAGATATTTCGCGGGTAAGGTTTGTGAGCGAATATGTTTATATTAATTTTAAAATGCTGAGATTATGAAAAAGATTTTAATGTTATTGGCAATGTCGGGTGTTGCTTTGGGTTCCATGGCACAGTCGGAGTCAAAACCGTCCGTTGATGCAGATCAGGACAAGTATGCAGTGGTTACCAATAAGTTTTGGGACAATTGGTTTATTTCTGCCGGTGTGGGTGGAAGTGTGTTGTTGGGTGACTTTGATACCAATGTAGGTAATTTTGGTCAGCGGATAAGTCCGACAATCAACATCGCTGTTGGTAAGTGGTTTACTCCGGGTATCGGAGGCCGTTTGCAGTATAGTGGTTTGCAGGCCAGAGGCTTTGCTCCGTCTGCGTTGACAGATTATACTACAGGTGATATGGTGGACGGCGGTTACAAGCAGCGTTTTAATTACATGAATCTGCATGCCGATGCCATGTTCAATCTGAATGCCTTGTTTGGTGGTTACAATCCTAATCGTGTATATGAGATTATCCCTTACGTAGGTTTCGGTTTTACTCACAGCTATACGGAGGCTCATCGTCAGTGTATGTCTGCCAATGCAGGTTTGCTCAACCGTTTCCGTATCTCAGATGCTTGGGATATTAATTTGGAACTGAGCATTGTCGGTATGGAAGACAAGTTTGATGCCGGTTTGGGTGGTAAAGGTTATGATGGTGTAGTCAGTGCTACTGTCGGCGTAACTTATCGTTTTGCGAAACGCGGATTTGACAAACCCAAACCACAGCTCATTTCGGAATCCGAACTGGACCACATGCGTAATAAAATCAAGGAAATGGCAGCAGAGAACCAGCATTTGACTTCTGCTTTGGAACAAGCCAAGAAAGATGCTGCTCAGAAGCCTGAACCTCAAGTAATCGTAAAACAGGATGTTACTCCTCGTACCGTATTCTTCACGATTGGTTCTGCCAAGGTGTCCAAGCGTGAGTCCATGAACCTCTCTTACATGGCTGAAACGATGAAGAACAACCCCGAAAGCACGTACGTAGTCAACGGATATGCTGATTCGGCTACGGGTACACCTGAATTCAACCAGCAATTGGCCAAGAAGCGTGCCGAAGCTGTCATTAAAGTCTTGGTAGATGAATACGGAGTAGACGCTTCCCGTCTGTCTGTGGGCAAAGCTGAAGCTGTTGATTCGTTTGGTGAACCTATTTTGAACCGAGTTGTATTGGTGGAATCTTCCAAATAAATTGAGAACAGTTTCTTATAGATGATCCCCCTTTTTGTGAAGGAAGGGGTATCTCTTGTCTGATAATGGAATGGCGTGTGATTTGTCACACGCCATTTTTGTTGATTGTAAGTTCGGTACAATAAAAAAGCCATCTGAAAAGATGGCTTTTTACTGATGGAATGGAAAAGGGGGGAATTATTCGGCAATCACGCCACATCCAACCAGACGCTCTACCCACGAACGGGCATCGGCCTCGGCACGGTCATGGTCTATGTCAAAGTGAGTCGTCAATACAGCAGCAGCATCGGCTATTGTGAAGTCGCGTCCCTGCAACTCGTTCCAAAGCAGCAGTGCTGTAGAATTGAGAGAAATCACTTTGGTCATGTCAGCATGCATAGCGCCTTGCCCCACAATGATATGTTCGCCGGCAATTTGACGAACTTTATACATATCTTTAATGTGCATAATTCGATAATCATTAATGGATATTCCAGCGACAAAAATAACAATTATTTTTAAGATTATGGTAGGATTGTGGGGAAAAAATTGATTAAAATTTCACTTTGTGCTATATTTGCACTCGTTTTGACCATCTGGATTCCATTTTATGACGACATTACAGGAACAATTCTTTGAACTGATAAGGGCCGGTTTGTGGGGGAAGCAGGCAAATCCCCTGTTGTTTGACAATCAGACCGATTGGAAAGAAATTTATCGGTCGGCACGTACGCAGGCTTTGCTGGGAATCGTGTTCGACGGCGTGCAGTCTTTGCCAAAGGATAAGCTGCCTCCTCGGGCCCTTTACCTGCAATGGTGCAATGTCGTGTTGCAGATGGAGGAAAACAACCGCCTGTTGAACTGCGAGCTGGGAAATCTGTATGCACTCTTGCGCAAGGAGGGTATCGAGCCGGTACTGATGAAAGGTCAGGGGCTGGCGCAGAATTATCGGGAGCCTTTGCACCGCCAATGCGGTGACATCGACCTCTTTACAGGGTTGGACCATTATGAACGGGCTAACGAACTGCTGAGGCTGGAGGCTTCTTCCGAGGAAGAGGAACTGTACAAGCATGCCAGTTTCACCTGGCATGGAGTCATTGTCGAGAACCACCGGATCATGACACAGCTCAGCGCCCCCGGCGCCAACCGCAGGCTGCAGCGTGAAATCGGGCGCTGGTATACCGGTGGCGACTGCCGCAAGCGGACGATAGGGGCCGCTGAGGTGACGTTGCCGCCCTTGCCGTTTGACACGGTTTTCGTCTTGCTGCATGCCGTCCAGCATTTTCTGGACGAGGGAATCGGGCTTCGTCAGATCTGCGATTGGGCCTGCATGCTGTATGCCCAGCGCGACCTGCCGGGCAAGGAGGAGACAGCCGCCCTGCTGAAGAGCCTGGGCCTGGAAAAGGCGGCCAGGGTATTTGGCGTCATCGTCGTCCGCTATCTGGGACTTCCTGCGGAACATCTGCCTGTTCCATTCCAGACAGCAGACATCCATATTGCGGAATGGTTGTTGACCGACATCTGGGCAGGAGGTAATTTCGGCAAGCACAATGCCGCCCAGTCCAAGCGCCCTGAGGGCTATTGGAGCGGCAAGTGGCATACGTTTGTCCGCGTGCTGAAGCGTAGCAGGGAGTGGGGTGCCATTGTACCGCAGGAAGCCCGCTGGCATCCGTTGGCGCTGGCGCTGCATTCGGCATCCATGCAATGGAAGAAGCGGGTGCGTTAGGGATACCGCTTCTTAAGGTTTCCGGAACCGTTTCAATACAAACAGCAACCCTCTTCTGACAGGCCGCAGCCGGTACCACAGGGCCCCGCGCCGGAGCCACTTCCGGTCCGTGCAGTCCTGTATGCGGCCGTCAGCGCGGTAGATGTAGCGCAGCAGGCCCAGCACGTCTTTTCGCTTTACGCGTTCCACGCGCATCAGGTTGCCGTCGCCCAGCATCAGGCATTCGTCTCCCGCGCTGCCCACGTACCGGTGCACCATGTACCGGCCCTCCCATTGGTAGAAGGGACAGCACCAGGCAGGCATTTCTTCGTCGATACCCAGTGGCACAATTTCCACCACATCTTTTCCTCCGACGATAAACGGATACATGCTTTGTCCGTCGATGCGCACCTTCACGGCCTTCCCCTGGCGCAAGGCTTCGGCAGCTTCGGCCAGGAAGTCGTTCTCTACTACAATCTTTCTCATACTCCGAAAATGGTTTTGCAGGACAGGTGTGCCGCCTCCGCATTGGGTAGGCAGGCCAGGTGGTAGACAGGCACTTGGGTCAGGATATCGTTCAAAACTTCGCTGATGGAGTCGTACAGCTTTTCATCGTAGGCGAAGTCGGGAGGACAGGACGGGTGGAGAGCGGCGTATGCCTGCATCACGTTCAGTTTCCTGATTTCGTTGTAGGGAGCCTGCGACAGGCGCACACAGCCTACGAGCTCATGCATCTCCGTCTTGTAGCACGGAGTCTTTCCGCTCCAGGGGCTGCCATATACGTAGGGGATGCCGTTGTGTATGCGGACGATGGGGCTGTCGTCGTTCAGCAGGGTGGCTCCCGCAATATTCTCCCGCCACAGGCGGGTGTGGGTGCTTTTGCCGGTACCGCTTTCGCCCAGAAAGAGCACCGCCTTGTCGCGGAATACGATGGCACTGGTATGGATGGCCACCACCTTGTGGGGAGCTATCAGGATGCCGAAGGCAATCCAGCAGGCAAAGCGCAGCAGGTTGTGGTCCAGATTTCCGTGAACACAGGCCTTGTTCGCTCCTTGTGGTACCCATATCTGGAGGGGGGGGGCGTCGTGTGCGTGGTAGCGTGTGGCAAACAAGTAACCTTTTTCGTAACGTCCGAAGCAGTTCTTTGTCAGTTCCTGTTCTGTTTGATAGAGTTTGGTTGTGAAGTCGGGAGCCGGTTCCTCGGTCCACATGATGTGGAAGTGGGCCTCTCCGGCCGTCTCGGCGGCAAAGGTGCCGAAGCCCCTGATGCCGGCCACGGCCTTCACCAGCGGCTCGCCTTCCATGCGGAGGCGGAATCCTGCGATCAGATAGTCTTGTATCATACTCTCATTTCTTTTTAGCTTAAGTCAAATATGCGGTCGCACACCTTCAGCGAGCTCTCGCGGTGGGCGATGATAATCAGGGTCAGTTCGTGGTATTGCTCGGACAGCTCCTCCAGCGCCTGGTTGATTTCGCTTTCCGTCCGGCTGTCCAGTGCCGAGGTGGCCTCGTCGAAGAACAGCACCTCGGCCTTCTTGTAGAGCGCACGCGCGATGCCGATGCGCTGCTTCTGTCCGCCGGACAGGCGGCTGCCGTATTCGCCCAGCGGAGTGTCCAGCCCTTGGGGAAGTTCTGCTGTCCAGTCCTTCAGGCTCACTTGTGTCAGTACCTCCATGACGCGTTGGCGGTCGGGGTGCGCGTCGCCCAGGGCCACGTTGTCCAGCAGCGAGCCCTCGATGATGAAGATTTCCTGCGGCACGTAGCCCACCAGCCGGTGCCAGCCGTGGCGGTTGGCTGGGGTCAACTTCCGGCCGTCCACCCGTATCTCTCCTTCCGTAGGCTCCAGGAACCCCAGCAGCAGGTTGAACAGGGTCGACTTGCCCGAGCCGCTGGGCCCTCTGACGCCGATGCGTTCGCCCCGGCGGATGGCGAGGTTCACGCCGCTGAACAGCAGCTTGCCGTCGGGGAAGGCGAAGCCCAGATTGTGCAGCGTCAGCTCGTGTTCGAAGGTGAATGGCTCTTCCTCTCCCTCTTCGGGCGTGCAGGCTTCGTTCAGTCCGTCCCGGACAATCTCGATGGAGTGGGAGGCGTTCTGCAGCGTTACCCAGCTGTTCAGGATGCTGCGCATGGCCGGTATCAGGCGGAAGGCGGCGATGGCAAACACGCCGCTCACGATGCTCAGGTCGCTGCGACCGGCTCCTATCAGCAGGGCGATGCCCGCCACGATGGCCGCTTCGCTCAGGAACTGTGGAAACAGCTGGTAGCGTTCCATGCGCAGGCGGCTGCGTACGATGCTCTGCATGCCCTGGTCGAACGCCGTCAGCGAGGTGCCGAAGGCCTGGGCTATCTCCAGCTCGGCATAGCCGCGGAAGGCCTCGACTACCGTGCGGCTCTGCTTTCGTCTGGCTTCCAGCTCTTCCTGGCCATACAGGCGCAGCTTGCGTCTCACCACGGCGGTGTAGATCAGGGCCAGCGGCAGGAAGGCCGCGCACAGCAGCAGGCCGGCCACGGGCTCCCACACCACCAGGGTCACCATCATGAAGAGGATGAGGATGGCGTCGCCCGCTATGCGGAAGAGGGGCGAGAGCACGCAGAGGCAGAACAGGTAGCACACGTAGTTCACCTCGTGTCCCAGCTGTACGCTGCTCTTGCTCTTGAGGAACAGCAGACCCCGGCGGTAGTAGTTGACGAACATCCGCCGGCTGAAGTCGCGGTACACCTCCAGCTGGAAGCTGCTTTCCACCCGTGCCAGGGCCACGACCAGGGCGTTCTTCAGCACCACGAAGCCCATCACCGCCAGACAGAGCAGCAGCATCTGCGTCCGGCTGCCCTCGGGGCGCAGCACGGCCAGCAGTAGCGGTATCAGTGCCGCCACGCCCGCAAAGTCGAGCACGGCGCGCACCAGTACCGCCACGGCCACCTGCCAGCTGCGCCGGCGGGCTTTGGGAGGAAGTAGGGCAAGGATTTCTTTTATCATAACAGGTCGCAAAGTTACTCGCTTGCCGTGGTTTATGCAAATTTGGGGAGGAGAAAATAGTTTCAGCTTTTCTTCGTCCTTTTGCTTCTCCAGTCGTCCCTGATCGCTTATGCAACTCCTGCACTGGATGTGGGATCTACAAGGTATTATGTGGTTAAAAGTGTTTTTTGAATTATAATCTTGCATCCGATTATTTCCTAAGGGAAGAACTGGAGGTAGCATGAATGAGGCTTTACGTTATCTTTTACTGTGTTATACAAAGAAAGGGGATAAACCAGAATAACACGTATTCTGACTTATCCCCTTGACCTTATATAGGACTATTCAATTAAAAGAACTTCACTATTATTATTTGTTCTGAGTCCATGTTCCGTAAACTTCTACATTTCCTGCTGTAGGTTCTACATCTCCACACAGGATTTCAGCACCTGCCTGAATAATCAGTTTGGCAGAATCATTAACTTTAACTGAACCTGTTCCCAAACCTAATTTTGCACCGCTTTCCAATATAGTAGTACCACTTTCTACAATAAATTCAGGTTGTGCTGTAGCACCCTTGAACCATACTTTGTTACCGTCTTGTCCCTTGATGTTCAAGTTTCCAGCAACTCTTACTGACAAGTCCGCTTCTTCACCGATAATTGCAACTTCTGTTTCATTTTCGGCCGGATCAATGGTCAATGTACCTGAAATATACAATATCTTAGCATTACTTTTCTTAACGAGATTTGCAACTTCTGAAGCTTTCTTTTCATCAGAAACAACCACATAGATTGATTCACTAGTAGACTTCTGTACATACGGGCTAAGAACTGTGTTGTCAACATATCCGTTGCTTGCATCATTAGATTGCAGACGAGCATCAACGTCTTTCATTATAATATATGAATCATTAGTAATATTTTTGATGACACCGCTGTTCTCAATCATAGCATTGTACATATATCCCTTAGAACCAATGTTATAAGGGAAGGAACCCTCGTTGTAATAGGCAGCATCACTTGGAACTTCTATTGTACCAGTCTTGGCAACTACAATCTTACCTTTATTTACACTATTTATACTACCTTCCAAAACCCAGTTACCGTTTACATAGATCTTACCATCTACATAACCATTGTTGATAGCCTCAGCTTCGTTGATAATCTTACCAGTCAAAGTAGTCTTTTCATTGATTGTCATTTCACCCCAGTTAGTGATACCGAAGGAATAGTTTGCATCTGATGCAAATACAACTTTACCAGTCACATCATTTGTGAAATCACCTATCTTTGTTATTGCTATTGAAATGGCTTTATCATTTGCACTATCGAATGTAATAGTACCCTTATTAACCAAATTGTTCGCAGTAAATTCATTACCTGCTACAACAATGCTGGCACCTTCTTCGTTGGTCAGAGAAGCTGGAGCAACTGCTGCAAAGTCGGCGCTCAGGGCCAGGTTGGCTTCATTAACGACAGCAAGAGTATTTTCAGATACAAACTGAACGCGGTTCAGGGCATTGGCCGGAGCATCAGTCGGAATCGTTACTTTTGCTGTACCTTTGAGTTGCAGATTCAGTTTGCTGTTGGCAGCCAATACATCGTAAACGGCCTTGCTCAAGGTTACATCGTTGGCGATATTGGCTACAATGGCACCCTGTGTATTCTTGTTCCAGGTAACCAAGTCTTCCAGGTCACGAGTAGAAGAAATATTCATTTCACCCGGAGTTCTAAAAGCTTTTTCATCCAATGTGATGTAAGTGATATGGCCATCGTTGTATTCATACGTTGTCAAAGGATTCTGAACCTTGATGTCATCGCCATCCATATCTTGCGTATCATCTTCTGACAAGTCTATAGTAACCAGTCCCTTGTCTGTGTAGAGTTCCAATTTGAGGCCGTCCAATTTACCATCAGAATTATTATCCAGCATGCTTGCAGGAGGAAGCATAATGTATGAAGTGAATTTACCACCGTTGTTCAGAGTCTGACCCTTTTCGCCGAATACTAAGCAAACTTTAGAGGTAACATCGTCGTCATTCTTGCTGACAATTTTCATGATTTCTGCTCTCTTGGTAGCTGCTGTCCAATTAGGATTGATAACAAAACTCGTATTATCGAACTTACCAGCTCCCCCGTTTTCTTCGTCTGCCGGTCTCACTTCCAGTACAGTAGGGAAATTTATAGGAGTTGTTTCTCCGTCTGTACCAGTAATTGCAATTCTGTATACAGTGAACGGGTTACCCGTATTATTGGTAATGTTGAAAGCCGGGAAAGCCAGCAACGGTTCCATCGTCAGGTTGGTGATAACCTCATGATCGCCTTTTGTCGGGTCGGCTACAATCGGTGCATATGCTGCAAACAGCTGGTTATCCAATACACTTGAAGTGGCAGCGCCGTCTTCCAATACCTGGTTTGTAGGAACGATAATGCGGATAGGAGTACGCTTGCCACCCAGGTTGCTGTTGTACGGATAGTAGAAGAAGTAGTTACCTTCCTGCATTACAGCTTCTGTATTTGTCCAATTGCCATCATCCTGGCGTGTGAAAGGATAGTTGCTTTGGATATAGTCTCTCAGAGTAAATTGAGCGAACCAATTGTCTTGTTCGCCTGTAAATTCATCCATCAGACAGGCTCCGAACTTGTCTCCGTTTTCCCACTTGTATTCGCCATCAAAGGCCAGACGTGTAGTAGGTTCATCGAATCTGATGGTCACATTTTCCACTACCTTGCGGTTACTCAAGGAAGTGTTTTCATTGCTGTTCAGCAGTTCTTCCTGCGAACAGGCTACCAAAAGCAATGGCATTGCCATCGCAGCCAAATGTCTTGTCTTCATTTTCTTTATAAATAATTTGTTTACGTTTCTTTTTGATTTGCTTCAAATAGTGAAACTCACCTTAAACTCTCATAAAAGAACAGGCTTTCGCCTCTTCTTATTCCGGCAGATTTACATCACCACCACCGAAACTAGGATCTGATGCTGATGCAGAATAACCTTTTTCAACCATTACCTCCAGAATTTCCACTTCCGGAGCTACATAAAACTTTTCCATTTCCATAATTTTTTAGCTTTAAATTGTTAATAATTAATAAATAATTGTTTAATGTTCGACAAAATGTTTTTTTGATATCTCCTTTCTACTTATATCTATTCTCTTCTCTACCGGTGAATGAAACTTTTCCATCTTCCGATGTCCGGCTTCCGCCGCGCGTCTACACCTTATTATATATATAGGCATTCACGCCTCCCCGCTTCTCTCACCACCCCCTTCCACAGCAC